>JAQVOT010000041.1 GCA_028702415.1 Eubacteriales bacterium | reverse complement strand
CATAACACCTGTAGTGCGTGAAAAAACTGTGGGATTTGTTATTATATATATCTTCGTATTGTGTATAGGGACCTTAGCAGTAACACTGACATCTGATTGCTCCTTATTGGAAGCTGCGTATGAATTTGCATCGGCACTGGGGACTGTGGGAGTATCCAACGGACTGACAGGTCCTGACGCTCCGGCAGCTACGCTCTATATAGAAATGTTTGGAATGTTCCTTGGACGTCTTGAGATAATTATGGTATTTGCCGGAATGTACTTCGGAACCAAATCAATCTGGAGAAAAATAAGAAAAACAACTTAATAAGGTGTAGGGGAATCGTGAAAGGCTTAGCCGGGCAGACAATGTTGCTGTCGGCAAGTAACTAATAGCAAGATTGTTAATTTGGAACCCCTTACATAATATATTAACCACCCTGTTTAGGCACAATATTGTCCAGTTAATCAGGGTGGTTTTGTTTGTGTTGACTGTTTTTCCATTTGTAGGGTATGCTTACAATATGTTAATTCATTAACAATTTGTAAATTGAAATATCAGATTAGAAGAAAGGAGTCACCATGTGTGATAATTGCACAAACATTATTGGCACGCAGGAACAGTTTGATGCCCTGAATGCGGTCATAGCCAAGCACAAAGGCACTCGAGGAGCCCTGATTCCGGTGCTTCACGAAGCTCAGGAGGTCTATGGCTACCTGCCAATGGAAGTGCAGAGAGAAATTGCGGAGCAGCTCGAGATTCCCCTTGCGGAAGTTTACGGCGTTGTAAGTTTTTATGCTCAGTTCTCAATAAATCCGAAGGGCAAATACAGAGTAAACGTCTGTATGGGTACAGCATGTTACGTTAAAGGATCCAATGATATTCTGGACGAGTTCAAGCAGGCTCTGGGAATTGATGTTGGGGACTGCACGGAGGACGGACTGTTTTCACTGGATGCATGCAGATGCATCGGTGCCTGCGGACTTGCTCCTGTTGTTACAGTGAATGACGAAGTGTTCGGCAAGCTGGAAGCAGAAGATGTTGAAGGTATAGTAGAAAAATTCAAAGCCCTTGAGGCTGAAGCATAGGAGGTGAGATGAATGATTAAGAGCACAGCAGATATTGCGAAAATAAGAAAAGCTAAACACGAAGATTTAATGATTCGTCTTGACAAGGATGCTAAAGGAACTCCTGAAGGCGGCAGAATGCACTTGATGGTCTGTGCGGGAACAGGTTGTACTTCTTCAAAGTCTCTGAAGATTATCGAAGACCTGGAAGCTCGCGTTCAGAAGGCCGGCCTGGCTGATGAGGTAAAAATCGTGAAGACAGGTTGCTTTGGCCTTTGCGCACAGGGGCCTATCGTGATGGTATATCCGGATCAGACTATGTACACACTGGTAACCCCGGAAGATGTGGATGAGATTTTCGAGAGCCATGTTGTTGGCGGAGTGCCTGTGGCTCGGCTTATCGCCGGCGCTGATGATGCAAAAGCAATCGAAGAGAAAACCGATGGTACTGATTTCTTTGGAAAACAGATGAGAGTTGCTCTTCGTAACTGTGGGGCGATTGACCCTGAGTGCATCGACGAATACCTTGCTCGGGACGGCTATCTGGCATTGGAGAAGTGTATCACAGAAATGGAACCTGAAGATGTTATTGATCTGATGAAAGCATCACAGCTTAGAGGTCGCGGCGGCGCAGGATTCCCTACAGGGGTTAAGTGGGGCTTCGCAGCTTCACAGCAGCAGGAGGAGAAATACGTTTGCTGTAACGCAGACGAAGGTGACCCGGGGGCATTCATGGACAGATCTGTACTCGAGGGGGATCCCCATTCGATAATCGAAGCCATGGCCATTGCCGGTTATGCTATCGGTGCCAGTCAGGGTTATATATACGTTAGAGCTGAGTATCCCATTGCGGTTCAGAGACTCTCAATGGCAATTGAGCAGGCTTATAAATACGGCCTTTTGGGCAGTGACATTCTGGGCAAGGGATTCAAGTTTGATCTGGAACTCAGACTTGGAGCCGGAGCATTTGTATGCGGAGAAGAAACAGCACTGATGACTTCCGTTGAAGGTAAGCGGGGTGAGCCGAGACCTCGTCCACCATTCCCTGCAGTTAAGGGTCTCTTCGGACAGCCGACAATTTTGAATAACGTAGAAACTTATGCTAATGTTCCTGTAATTATCCTTAAGGCAGCCGAATGGTTCAACTCCATCGGTACTGAGAAAGCCAAGGGTACCAAGGTATTTGCAGTCGGAGGCAAAATAAGGAATACAGGACTTGTTGAAATTCCTATGGGCACAACCCTCCGTGAGATTGTTTATGAAATCGGCGGTGGAATTCCTAAGGGTAAGCACTTCAAAGCTGCACAAACCGGCGGTCCGTCAGGCGGATGTATTCCGGCTTCAGAGATGGATACTCCAATCGATTACGACAACCTGATTGCTCTGGGTTCAATGATGGGATCCGGCGGCCTCATCGTAATGGATGAAGACACCTGCATGGTTGACCTGGCGAAGTTCTTCCTGGAATTCACAGTGGATGAGTCATGCGGCAAGTGTCCTCCGTGCAGAATCGGAACAAAGAGAATGCTGGAAATCGTTACCCGCATTACTGAAGGTAAAGGAACCCTTGAAGATCTGGACAAGCTGGAAATCCTGGCAAAGAATATCAAGAATGCAGCTCTCTGCGGCCTCGGTCAGACAGCACCAAATCCGGTTCTATCGACAATGAAATATTTCAGAGATGAATATATCGCTCACGTCGTGGACAAGAAATGTCCTGCGGGAGTATGTAAGTCCATGGTTAGATTTGTTATCTTTGACGACACCTGTAAGCGCTGCGGTATCTGTAAAAAGAACTGTCCTACGGGGGCAATAACAGGAGACAGAGAGCACCCATTCGTTATCGATCAGGACAAGTGTATCAAGTGTGGAGTCTGCATGGAGAAATGTCCGTTCAAATCCATACTCAAGAACGCCTAAGAGAGGAGGCTGCTTAAATGAAGAAAGTAAACATGACAATAGACGGCATTCAGATTTATGTGCCTGAAAATTATACTATCCTCGAAGCTGCCAAGGAAGTCGGCATCAAAATTCCGACTCTCTGCTTCCTGAAGGACATTAACGAAGTTGGCTGCTGCAGAATGTGTATCGTAGAAGTCAAGGGTGCAAAAGCATTACAGGCTGCCTGCGTATACCCTGTTTCCGAGGGTATGGAAGTATTCACTCATACCCCTAAGGTTATGGAAGCCAGAAAGGTTAATCTGGAACTGATCCTTTCGAATCATAATGCAAGATGCCAGACATGTAACAGATCAATGGCTGACTGCGAGCTCCAGGCACTGGCAAACAAGCTTAAGGTTGAAGACGTTCGTTTTGAAGGTGAAAGCGAGAAGCTGCCTCTGGACGTGGGGCCTTCAATTGTGAGAGACCCTAACAAGTGTATTCTCTGCAGACGCTGCGTGTCCGCATGCAAAAACATACAGACTGTAGCCGTAATTGACCTGGTGAACAGAGGATTTAATACGCAGGTTGCTTCACCCTTCGGACAGCCATTGTCTGAAACTCCATGTGTTAATTGCGGTCAGTGCATCAACTACTGCCCGGTTGGAGCTCTGAAGGAAAAGAGCGATGTGGATAAGGTCTGGGAAGCAATCTACGATCCGGACAAGTACGTTATCGCGCAGACTGCGCCTGCGGTGAGAGTAGCTCTTGGCGAAGACTTCAATATGCCTATCGGAACACCTGTAACCGGCAAGATGGTTACAGCTCTGAAGATGATCGGATTCGATAAGGTATTCGACACCGATACAGCTGCTGACTTGACCATCATGGAAGAGGGCAACGAACTGATTGACAGAATCAGAGGTGGCGGCAAGCTTCCACTCATCACTTCATGCTCCCCCGGATGGATTAAGTTCTGTGAACACAACTATCCTGATTTCCTGGACAATTTATCAACTTGTAAGTCACCACACCAGATGTTTGGTTCAATTCTCAAGTCATACTATGCTGAAAAGAACGGCATAGATCCTTCAAAGATTTATGTCGTATCAGTAATGCCGTGTACCGCCAAGAAGTTCGAGGCAGGCAGACCTGAGATGAATGTTGATGGTCTGGCGGATGTTGACTGCGTAATCACTACTCGTGAACTTGGTGAAATGATTTACGACATCGGTATGGACTTCCCTGAACTGGGAGATTCGGAATTCGATAATCCCTTTGGTGAAGGTACGGGAGCAGGCCACATCTTCGGTGCAACCGGAGGTGTTATGGAGGCGGCATTAAGAACTGTTGCGGACATTCTGAACGGTAATTCCGCTGACAACTTCTCTTATGAAGAGGTTCGCGGTCTTGAAGGAATCAAAGTTGCCACAGTGGAAATCGCTGACCTGAAACTCCGTGCGGCAGTTGCCCACGGCCTGGGAAATGCCAGAAAGCTTATGGATATGGTTAAATCCGGTGAAGAGGAATTCCACTTCATTGAAATCATGGCTTGCCCGGGGGGCTGCGTAAACGGTGGTGGACAGCCACTTCAGCTTTCGGAAGTTCGTTCATGGATTGACATTCGTGCTGAACGTGCCAAGGGCCTTTACAAGGAAGATAACAAATCCTTCATCCGTAAGTCACACAACAATCCGGCTATCAAGAAACTCTACAAGGAGTACCTGGGAATGGCCGGCGGCAGCAGATCACATAAGCTGCTCCACACACACTATACGGCCCGTCAGAATTACGGAAAATAAATGGCCTTCACATTGAATGTGTAAGATGAAAGTAGACATGCTGAAAAACATGTCTACTTTTTTTTAAAATTATCAAGGGAATGATGTAATTGGGAGGACAATAAGTTTTTTTATTACAGTGATAGACACGATAAAAATAAGCAAATTAGTAAATGTGAAATCGGCGATATACGCAACAATATTAAGAAAAATTGCAAAATAAGCAAATTAGTAGCATAAAACAGCAAATACATTAAAAAAAGAAAGCAAGAATATCCCTTTAGAGCATGTTAACCTTTTGAAAGTTGTTTTTGCAAATTATTTTGTATATTATATGCAAGCAAATACAACCTCGAAATTATTATATATAATTATCAATTAATTGCAGGAGGTTTTACTGTGTCAGAACACAATAAAAAGAAAATAGGCGTACTGGGCGTAGCTATGATGGTTTGCGTTGCTGTAGCCGGTGGTGGATTTGGAATTGAGGATTTAGTCGGGGAAGTAGGTCCCGGAATAACCATGCTGGTATTCTGCGTACTACCTTTTATCTGGTCACTGCCCTTTGGCCTGTCATCAGCAGAGCTGTCCTCAGCCTACCCTGAAAACGGGGGGATGTACGTATGGGCAAAGAACGGTCTCGGGGAAAAGGCTGGTTTTGCAAGCGGATGGGCATATACACTTGCAGGATTCATTGAACCTGCAACATTTGCAGTACTTACAACAACTTATCTGCAGCTGATGTTTGAACTGGTAGGAGTAAAGGTTACGCCGATTATTTTCTGGGCAGTATGCGCAGCACTAATCGTTATCTTTGCAATAATAAATATTCTCGGAATCAAAGTAATCAGCAATATGGCAACTGCAATTACGCTGCTTTGCTTCATCCCCTTTATTATCATGGTTGTGGTTGCATTAATGAATATTGAAAACCCTGTAAGCATGGTATCTCCACTGAAACCTTCAGATATGAACTTCTTCCAGGCAGCGGGAACAGGCTTCCTCATTGGAATATGGTTCAACACAGGTTATGAAACAATTTCAACAGCTACAGGTGAAATTCATAATGGTGAAAGAATTGTTCCAAAGGGAATAATAATAGCAATTCCGCTAATCTCACTTACATATATGCTTTGGGTTGTTCCTGCAGTGGGAGCAATCAATGAAATGATCCCGGGAAGCTGGGCACAGTGGGGAACACAGACAGGAGGAATCACTTTCGTACAGGCGGGTGAAATTCTCTGCGGCGCACCTCTAAAATGGGGCTTTGTTGCGGCGGGTTCCCTGGCGTCAATGATGATTCTCTGTGAATACATCCTGGCTTATGCTCACGTTATGTCTTCATTCAGCAGAAAGGGTTCATTCTTCAAGATTTTCTCAAGGGAAAGCAAGAGATTCGGTACACCTGTAGCTGCGATTATCATTCTGTCATGCGTAAGTATCTGCCTTTGCTTATGGGCTGCTTATTCACAGGACAGCGAAGACAGTCCTTTCCAGGTGTTCGTTGAGGTTGCAACAGCAATTTATGCAATTCCTATCATTCTCATGTTTATCTCAAACATTAAGATGAGAATAAAGGAACCGAACAAGAAACTTGCGTACAAGGTTAAATTGCCTAACAAGCTGTATTGTGCTTATCTTTGTCTCCCGATTCTGCTGTATCTGTACAGTATAATTTCGGATATCGCTATATCAGGAATAGGTGTGCTCCTTGGGCTTACAGCTATTCCGGGATACTTTTTCTTCAAGAAAATCTATCGAAAGGGAGAATGGTGGAAAGAATGCGTTGCAGAAAATGAACGCTTTGAAAAAGAATTACAAGAGAGACTTGAAAAAGAATTAGAGGCAGAAAAATAGCGGAATAAATACGAAAAAATGTGTATTCAGACCTAAGCAGAAAAAGGATAAGTCCTATGGATTTTGCAGCTATTGCTATTAGGCCTATAGGACTTTTTTTGTGGTATAATCACTTTCGAGGGGAATATAAAACTATGGCTGAATTTGTACGAAAAAATTCATTATTTTCACTGTGCGGATTAAACTGCGGGCTATGTACTATGAAGATTGGTGGTTATTGTCCGGGATGTGGACAGGGCAACAAGCCATGCAAAGTAGCCCGTTGCGGAATGGAGCATGGCATAGAGTATTGTTTTGAATGTTCGGAGTACCCTTGCGGGGATTATGAACATGCTGACGATTATGATTCTTTTATTACCCACAGAAATCAGAAATCAGACATGGAAAAGGCAAAAGATATGGGAATAGAAGCTTATTCAGCCGAACAGGCAGAAAAGCTTAAGCTCCTGGAGATACTGCTTTCAGAATACAATTCCGGTCGGGAAAAGACGCTGTTTTGCCTGGCAGTAAATCTGCTTGCAGTTGAAGATATTACACGGGTGCTCGAGGAAAGCCGTCGATTGTCGGACGAACTTTCACAAAAAGAAAGAGCAGCTTTTGTATCGGGAAGGCTGCGGGAAGCTGCAAAAGAGAAAAAAATTGAACTAAAGCTCAGAAAAAAATGATGAATGATAAATTTGTTTTTACAGTAGCCATGTTAGAGGAGTGTAAATTATGATACCGAATCAATGGTATGCGATACTGCCATCTAAGTCCATAGATAAAAATGAAATCGCTTCCGTGAAAAGACTGAATCTGGATCTGGCATTGTTCAGAGACAGCAAAGGCGAGATTTGCTGTGTTGTTGATCAGTGCAGCCACAGGGGTGCTGAACTCAGCATCGGCAAGGTCAAGGGAGATTGTATCAGCTGTCCCTTCCACGGACTGGAATTCGATAAAAACGGGAAATGCACTTTTATTCCAGCCAACGGGAAAGCCTCAACCGAGGATATCAGCCGATATAATATCAGACATTATCCTGTAAAGGAGTTAAACGGAATTATTTATCTTTGGTATGGAGAAACGGAAGAGGCTGATGAAAAACTGCCGTTTTTTTATGATCAGATTGATGAGAGTTATTCCTACAGTGAATTCGAAGATCACTGGGATTCCCATTATTCACGCTGTATTGAAAATCAGCTTGACGTAGTTCATGTACCGATTGTGCACTACAATACCATCGGCAGAGGTAATAAGACCCTGATTAATGGGCCGAAGATATTGTATGAGAAAGGTGTACTGCAAACCAGCGCAAACAATGAGACGGATATGGGCCAGGAACCGAAATCCCCCGATGAATGTGTGATTAAGGATACAAACCTCAATTTTATTTATCCGAACATATGGCTGAATCACATAAGCTCAAAAATAAAAGTGTTGATATATTTCGCACCGGTAGACGATGAAAATACGATACTCTATATCCGATTTTATTGTAAACTCAGCAAGATTAAAGCTATTAACAGCTTAATAGCCTTCTTCGGTAAATTTGCGAATAAAATTATTGAGCGACAGGATAAGCGCGTTGTAATTACGCAGAAGCCAAAAGCCTCCGCTTTTAGATCTGAAGAAAAGCTGCTTCTGGGAGATGGTCCGATTATCATGTACCGTCAGATACGTCATGAATTAATAAACAAAGACACAAAGTGAAAAACATGAGACAATATAGAACCTGAACTGTTGTAAATTAAAAAGCGAGACAGAGTCAAATCTGTCTCGCTTTAAGTTAGTCCTTGGTCAATTAATCAATGCAAACATTTACCGCTCTAAGCTTGCTGCTGTTCTTAGGATCCTGTTCGATGTCAAAAGTAACCTTTTGACCATCAGATAAGGACTTGTATCCTTCAGACATTATTGCAGAGAAATGTACGAATACATCTTCGCCGCCATCGTCGTTTGTAATAAACCCGAATCCCTTTTCAGAATTAAACCATTTAACTGTACCCTTGTTCATAAGTACCTCCATAAAATTTTTTTGGACCAAAAAAAACAAAAACTCACATTTCTTAGCAGCAATCATCAAACAACAATGATCCGCAGGAAAGTGAGGATAAAGTAAATCTTTTGAATACCATGGCTAATATATCACGGGTGTTAATGGATGTCAAGAACTAATCAGAAAATATTGTTACCGGAGCTGTTGATCTACAATTGATGTGACACCATCATTCATATACAAAAGCGATAGGTTCCATTAGAATGTTAGTAACTACAAAAACGTCTAATGAAAGGAATCCTATCGCTATGGACAATATAACACACACT
>JAQVOT010000040.1 GCA_028702415.1 Eubacteriales bacterium | reverse complement strand
CCATTTCTTTTCTCAGTGATGATAATGGTAATGCGGTGGGCTTTCAAGGGGCCTCTCGTGATATTACCCAACGTAAACTGGCCGAGACTGCATTGCTTGAAAGCGAACGCAGCAAATCGGTGCTTCTTTTCAACTTGCCGGGGATGGCCTACAGATGCAACTATGACCGTAAATGGACGATGCAGTTTGTATCTGCCGGAAGCCTTGGATTGACAGGATATGCTCCGGAGAGCTTGATAAACAACAAAGACATTGCCTTCAATGATGTAATTGCACCCGCATATCGTGAAGCAATCAGGAATGAATGGACACGTGGAATTGCCGAAAGAAGTTCGATTAAATATGAGTTTGAAATAATAACAGCTTCCGGTGAGCGGAAATGGGTCATCGGGAGGGGACAAGCCATATATGATGAGAAAGGCGATGTTGAAGCTCTTGAAGGAATAATACTCGACATTTCCGAACGTAAAAAAATAGAGGACAGACTTAAATATAATTATGAGCACGACAGGGACACGGGTTTATATAATATCACAGCCCTTCGCAATCAGGTGATTGAAGATGAAAAGAAAAAACTTAACACCACGCGAGCGATAATCCTTATTAATCTGAGCACCCTTCAACGCATAAACATGGTTTACGGGTTTACTTATACCCGAGAGCTTATTAAGAATATAGCCGAAATACTCAAGCAATACTCCACGGAAAATCGTACACTTTATAAAACTTATGAAAACCGTTTTGCTTATTACATAAAAGGTTATTCCGATAAAAATGAGTTGCTGGAATTCAGCCAGGAAATCAAGGATGCGCTTTGGGAGATCCTTAGAGGCGAAAGAATTGGAGCGGGTATCGGAATACTTGAGTTTGGTGATGCCGATGAATTTGATCTGAGTATTATCTCGAAAGGAGCTCTTATCGCATCATTCAAAGCAATTAGCCTCGATGAGAACGATATCGGAATATGCTTCTATGACAGCGAGATGGAAGCACAGCTCCAGCGGGAGGAAGATATCAAGATGGAACTGGCAAATATTGTGGAGAACAATGAAGGCGGAGAGCTCTACTTGCAGTTTCAGCCGATTCTTGATCTTAAAACCGACAGAATTTCCTCCTTCGAGGCATTAGCTAGACTCAAAACCCACAAGCTAGGTCTTATACCGCCTTTGGAATTCATTCCTATAGCCGAAGCGAGCAAGCTGATTATTCCGATCGGGTGGAAAATTTTCCGTGAAGCCTTCGCCTTCCAGAAAAAATTAGAGGGTTTAGGGTACGAAAACATAGGTGTTGGAGTTAATGTCTCTGCGGTTCAGCTGATGAAAGAAGACTTCACAAAACATCTGTTTGATTTGATGGATGAGATGCAGGTTGCCCCTTCAAATATCGATATCGAAATTACCGAATCTATATTTGCTTCTGACTTGAATGAAATAAACAAGATATTGGCTGAACTTCGGAACCGAGAGTTAAAAATATCTATCGATGACTTTGGAACAGGCTATTCTTCCCTGGCAAGAGAGCGTGAATTAAACGTTGACTGTCTGAAAATCGACAAATACTTTATTGATAAATTAATGGAAATATCATATGACAAAGCGATAACCGGCGATATCATAAATATAGCCCATAAGCAAGGGCACAGTGCCCTTGCCGAGGGGGTGGAGTACGAAGAGCAAAGACAGTATCTGCTCAATAATGGATGCGATAAAATGCAGGGCTATCTGTTCAGCAAACCACTTGATGAAAAAGCTGCAATAGAGTTTCTCATGCAGGAGAATAAAAAATAGTTTATCTTTCTATTTCATATGTCCAGTTGTTTATACCGCCGAAGTCCACAACATTGGTGTATCCGAGATTAACAAGAGTCTCCGATGCTCCTTGGCTGCGATTACCACTTCTGCAATACACGAGTATCAGCTGATCCTTATCCTTCAATACCGATTCTGCCTTTTCATTAATTTCGTAATCCGGGATCAGTATAGCGCCGGGGATATGACCCTCGTTATATTCGCTATCCGTCCTGACGTCAAGAATCACATAATCTTTTTCATCTTCCATCATTTGTTTTGCCTGCTCAGCATCAGCTTGAGTATAGCCCGAATCCTGATTGTTTCCACAGGATGCAAAGGCAAAGATTGTGGCAACGGTGATAATTATTAATGTTATCTTTTTTATTTTTCTCATAATAATCTTCCTTTCTTACTCCTTTGAAGGCATTGTAAATGAATCGGGAAAGCATTTCTGTGACTAAGTTACTTATTTTTTGTAAATCCTTATATGTTATAATGCAATATAAGAGTATATTATTATAAAAACGAATAGTTGAGTATAATAAATATTGAATTGAAGGAGGCGTAGAGCCATGAAATATTTTTTGGTGGATTATGAAAACGTAAAGAAAGATGGGCTGGATGGAGTCGTAGGGCTGGACAAGGATGATGTGGTCACAATCTTCTATAGCAAAAACGCAGAAAGTATGAATTTCGGACTTCATAGGCGTCTTAACGAGGCCACCGCCGCAGGGAAAACGATTCAGTATCAGAAAGTTGAAGTTGGAGAAAAGAACGCACTGGATTTTCAGTTGGCATCATTTCTGGGATATATAATCAAGGAAAATGAAGTCAGCAAGAAAAAATACGATTACTATATCGTAACAAATGATAAGGGCTTCACCAGTCTAGTAAACTACTGGAAAAGGCGGAATGTCAATGTGGAGATTGTAGTGGATCTCACCTGGGCGAACGAGAAAAAAGTTATTGATGAGCTTAAGGAACAACTGGCGAAGGCCCTTAGCAATAAGACCGGCTTGGACCAGGTTGCTTCAATAATAAAAAATTACAAGACAAAGCAGGGCATTCACAATGCACTAATTAAAGCCTTCCCGGGTAAAGACAACAAGACTGCAAGTGAAATATATAATGAAATTAAACCGCTGATCGCCGATAAAAAGGGGAAATAATAAATAACGCCTTATCCGAGCTTTACGGATAAGGCGTATCGTTTTTGTATAATCTGCCATGAACTCTTATTTGCCTTCGATAAATTCCAGCAAGGCCTCTGCCGCGATTCCAATGTCATCGCCCTCAGGATTTATTCCCAGGTGTGTGAATGCTTCGCCGATAAAGGTGCCGTTTTTCTTAAGAGTACGGAACATCTCATCTATAATCGGTTCGCAGGTGGATTTCTTCTGCATGGGGCCGAAAGGATTGGCAAAGTAAGTTTCGGAAAGGCCCGTTTCCTGGGTGGTTCCCTTGGCCATCCTTTTGCCGCTAATGAAGATAGCTTTTGCTTCCTCCATATCAACAATTTCTCTTAGACCCCTGGCTTCATCGTAATTGTTGGCGTATGCGAAAAGGTCAATCCTGTGATTCTCAATAACCAGTGGATAGGGAGCTGCCGGGGTGATAACCCGGGAATTCAGCTGGTCAGGGTTGAAGAAAATCGACCGGTCAATATCTCTGTATGGTGCACCTGGATCCAGGTCATCAAGTCTGACAAAGGCGCCGGTCTCAGTTCCTTGTGCAAAGGCAACACCGTCCTCAATATGGAAGGTGCCCATGTCATCAAAGATTATTTCCAGCTTCTGAATTTTATCGTTACCTAAAGACTTCAGAGCCTCGATTGTTTCCGACTTTCCTGCACCGGAATCCCCCATGAGGCAGATGCCCTTTTTTGTTCCGTTCTTCAGGAACACATTTATAAACGCTCCGTGAATCGGCAGCCATCCCCGATCCATCATAATCAGATTGTGAATTGTGAGAACCATTTTCTTCATGTATCCGAAGTATTCGACCTTTTTGTTTGAAGAAACACTGCCAACCCAGATGTCCTCGTCTCTATCGTGGTAGAAAGAGCATATGTCCTTGCCGTCAGGGTTGCCGAAAATTACGATTCCGTCAGGTCTTCCCTTAGCTTCTTCAGGAGTTGCAATTTCAAACAGGTTCGCGCAGGAAACACCGTTTGCCATGTAATCCCTGTGGAAACAGATGAAAATCATAAGGCTGCCAACCTTGGCAGGAAAACAGAAGTACTCGTCCGGATTTCCTGAGAACGTGAATGCGGGGTTCTTCTTCACTTCCTCAAAAATACCTTCACGCTTATTTGATTTCGGATGAAGAATAAGCGGTGTACGGAGCATGACTGAATCTATGAATAGAATTTTCTTAAGAAAGTCATACCTTTCACTAAGCTTGTTTTTATCATTACTGTAGCATGAGATGCCGGCATCGGTACCTGCATGCTGCTGACGAAAAATCTTATTCTTTCTAACCTGGAAGGTCTGCTCCAAAGTTCTAAGAGAATCTCTGATAAGATCGTTGAACTGTGAATTGGCATCTACAAAAGCCGTAGTTCCCATGTCGCTCTTCCGGTTTGTTGTTACGGAATATCTCTCATGCTTCTTCCAAAAATTGAACAGCCCCTGCACGAAGTGCAGGAAGTTGTCGGTTCCATCCAGATAAGGACTGTGAAGCTCTGAACGGTCAAAAGTAAGTGCCATTCTGGCCAGTGAATTAATGTCATCCATAGCCTGAACAGGTGACTTCTCGCCATAACATGTGAGCCAGTTATACATTTCCGGGTCATGCTTATGCAGATATTCTGTATAGCTGAGTGCAACCGCCTTGAATTCAGGGGTCTTCATCAAGCCTGATTTTGTGGTTGGAAAAACCATATCAAAATTAATGATAGCCAGGTCTTCCGTAAAATAAAATCTGTCCTTCATAATTAAAATCCTCCATTTTCACGCTGAACTTGATTATAACATACCTAAGCCCCGGAACGCCTGATTTTTGTACTGAAAGTGTAGGGCTTTGGAGAAAGTGGCAGTAGTTGGTACCCGGTGTTATAATGAAAGGGAATGTGGACTAAGGAAAGTACACATATATAATAAAGTACACATATATAATATAGAAAAGAACAGGGCATATTATGATATGGAGCTGATGATAATCAGAGCGAACTGTATTTCGAAGCAGCAGACATTGAAGGGTTTATTGAAAAACTGGAACGGCTCTACCCCGACACTGAATATGTAAACACCTTAATGACTCATAGCTGGGGACAGAAGGTAATACGTTTTTATGATCCGGATGGAAATCTGATCGAGGTTGGGACGCCGGCATAGGGTCCGGAAGGAGGGCAAAGCCTTTATCTTGTCTTTTAGTATGATGTTCTCCTTTTTGACCGCATTACAAATCTATCCGCTCAAATTCTTTACATGAGATTTTGAAGGCTGAAAGCGTGAGAATTGCATAAATAGCTGCCCCGCCTAAAAGAAGCATGAGCTGAAGCGGCAGGTTGTCAAAGCCAAAGGAGTTTAATGCTTCAAGTCCCGGAATGTGATGTAATGCTTCAGCGATTCCAATAATAACAAAAGTTGCGATTATGAAGGATACGAAAGGTCTGCCAAACTTGTAAGCGGTCCTGAAAAAACCCGCCACAAATATCAGATTGAAGAGCCCGAAGATTATAAGAGCCATGCCCAGAGCGAAGGGATTGGCGTTCATCAGGGCATTTGCATTGTAAACAGGTGCATCGTTAAGAAGCGTCATTCGTATAAGCGTTGCGATTAGCATGACTGAAAAAGCAGATAGCTCGATGAAGCATACAAATTCCATCTTTCCTTTTACTACATCCTGTTTGGATATAGGAAGCAAGGCCGAAAAAACCAGGTCATTGGCTTCCCTTGCATTCTGAAAACTCTGGAATATCCCGAGACAAACGAAGAAAGGCCCGCAGAGCACGGGGTAACCGGGCAGGAAGAACATCAAGCCGAATGCAATAAACAGGTATGACAGAATTGAAGCACAAAGTTTCAATTCCTTTCTAAGCGTATTACTCATTCTTCTCACTCCTTTCCAGTCTTAAAAATGTATTTTCAAGATTCTCTCCATCAAGGGAAAACCTGCTTACAAAATCCTCTTTTGAAAGGCTTGCGACAACTCGTCCTTTGGAAATATAAATGATATCGTCAGCGCATTTTTCAATGTCGCTTATGATATGGGTGGAGAAAAAGACTGCAACACCTTCTTTCTTAAGATTACTGAATACTTCCAGCAGCTCATCTCTGGAGAAGGGGTCAAGACCGCTGGTCGGCTCGTCCAGTATAAGAACTTCAGCTCTGTGGGAAAGTGCAAGCATGAGATTCACCTTGATCTTCATACCCTCAGAAAGCTCCAAAGGCGTCTTATCTTCATCAAGCCCGAACATCGCAAGATATTTACGGTAGGATGCCTCGTCCCAGCTGTCATAGAAACATCTTGTAACTTGAACTATATCCCGGATTTTCTTTCTGGGATACCAGTTAACTGTTCCCGTGGAATATCCGATTCTCTGCTTGATATCGGCCTCGTTTCCTGAAAGAGGAAGGCCGAAGTAATACATTTCGCCTCCGTCAGGGTGGACCAGGTTCAGCATGGATTTGATAGTAGTGGTTTTCCCGGAACCGTTTCTTCCGATAAAGCCTGAAATCCTACCGGCTTCCAGCGAGAAGCTCACATTATCCAACTTAAAGGACGGGTAAGCCTTGGTAAGATTTTGAATTGTAACTATAGACATAGTTCTCCTCCAGAAGACAAAAAATAATCAATATGATTCCTATGAATATTGTAACTCAAGGTTGCACAGTCTTCAACCAAAGGGAATCGACATAAATATACTAATTTTGTTGGGGCCGCAACCCGCGTCGGGTTTTTATGAGGATGAAATAGTGGTATAATACAAGCGGAGATTATGATTACAAAACTAACAAAAAAGACAATTGCATTAATTATAATACTAGTCACCGGTTTATCAATAACAGCATTTATCCCTGCTGGGGAAATTATCGATAATGCCTCATCGCATTTCCATAAGGAAATGCTTGAAGATGCAAAACTTGCAGCGACTCTTACCGGGGCCTCCGATGATTTTGAAGTACCTGAATATCAGCAGGAACCAAGCGTAGAGATCAATGATAACGTTCCGGAATTTGATGATGAACTTCTTACGACAGATTCCTATGAGGCCTATGGTCCTCTAGATAGACATGGCAGATGTACTAGGGTGATCGCTAACATCTCCGTCGATACCCAGCCGGGAGCCACAGAAGAGCGTGGCGATATTTCATCTGTTCATCCGTCGGGATGGGTAAGCGGAGAAGGATGGGAAAGGTGTCATCTGATAGGATGGCAGCTTACAGGAGAGAATGCAAATTCTAGGAACCTGGTGACGGGCACACATTACATGAACGTCTCAGGAATGCTGCCTTATGAAAACCAACTAAGATGTTATATCGAAGATACGGGCAACCATGTTGTATATGAGGTAACACCGGTATTTGAGGGAAAAAACAAGGTGTGTGCCGGCGTGCAAATGCAGGCAGAGTCGGTTGAAGATAATGGAATGGGCGTTTCATTTAATGTGTTTTGCTTTAATGTCAGCCCGGGGAATGAGATAAATTATAAAACTGGGGAAATAACAACCACGAATCAGGAACTTAATGCTGAGAATGAATTTAGCAGGGTCTATATTTTAAATACTAATACCTGGAAATTCCATTACCCCTCCTGCACAAGGGTTGCCCAGATGGCGGAACATAACAAGTATAAGGTAACGAAATCCAGAGGCGAACTCATCGATTCAGGATACAGTCCTTGCGGAAACTGTAGCCCGTAAAAGGAAGGAGACAGGATAAAATGAACGAAGCGAAAGAACGTAGAATAAACAAACACATTTTTGTATGGGTTGGAACCTTTCTTCTGGGAGTGCTGGGAGTTGACAGATTCATGAGAGGTCAGATCGGTTTTGGCATTCTTAAGCTTCTTACTTCAGGAGCACTGGGTGTATGGCTGCTTGTTGATTTTTTCGTCGCGGTTATGAAAGCCTATGGCGGAGAATTTGGGGACGAGGAAGAAGTTGTTTTCATTAATGGCTACTATGCGAAATAGTACGCAAAAGCAGTAAACTTCTGAAAGGAGCACCGGGTATGGCAAAAGTTACAGAAGGAAAAATCAGGCTTCTCATAGTTCTGAAGACGCTGACAGAAAAGAGTGATTACCACAACAGGTTCAGTGCCCAGGCCCTTATATCTGCAGTTGAAGATGCAGGCTACAAGGCTGAACGCAAGGCGATATACGATGATATCGCAGCCATAAAGGAAATGGGATACGATGTCATATTCACAAAAGAACGTCCCGCCGGTTGGTATATAGGCCAGCGGACATTTGAGTTGCCGGAGCTGAAACTCCTGATCGATGCCGTCCAGTCATCGAAATTCATTACTAAAAAGAAATCCACTGAAATGATAAAAAAGATCGGAAGCCTGGCCGGCGAAGGTGATGCAAAAGCTCTTCGCAGGCAGGTTCACGTAGCCGGCAGAGTAAAAACTGACAACGAGAGGATTTTTTACAACGTTGATGCAATTCAGGAAGCCCTTCGCGAAAACAGAAAAATCCGTTTCAGATATTTCGTGTGGGACATAAACAAGAAGAAGGTTGCCAAGCATGATGGGAAGGCTATCGAAATAAGTCCCTGGGCACTTACATGGGAAGAAGAAAACAACTATATGCTGGGATTCGATGCTCTGGCAGGAATCATCAAGCATTACCGTGTCGACAAGATGGAAAACATCCAGGTAAGCTGTGATAAAAGAGAAGGCTCAAGAGAATTCGGACAGATCGACATGTCCGCTTTTGCAAAGAGAACATTCGGCATGTTCGGCGGAAAAACCGAAACAGTTATGCTGGAATGTGAAAATAATCTTATCGGAGCAATCCTCGACAGGTTCGGAACAGATGTGATTATCGTTAAGTCGGATGAGGAACATTTCTGCGTTCAGAACGAGGTGACCGTAAGCGGCCAGTTCTTCGGATGGCTGGTGGGCCTTGGCCCGGGAGTAAGGATCA
>JAQVOT010000039.1 GCA_028702415.1 Eubacteriales bacterium | reverse complement strand
ACAAATCAACGAAGTGGCAGAGATGCCAAATCTGATTCAGATTCAGACTGATTCGTATAAATGGTTTGTTGAAGAAGGTCTTCGTGAAGTTTTTGAGGATGTTTCTCCAATAAATGAGTATTCAGATAATCTGATCCTCGAATTCATCGACTACTCACTTTCGGATCCTCCAAAGTATAGTCAGGAGGAATGTAAGGAGCGTGATGTGACATATGCCGCCCCTCTAAAGGTAAGAGTACGCCTTATTAATAAGGAAAACGGAGAAGTAAAAGAAGTAAAGGATCAGGAAGTGTTCATGGGAGATTTCCCTCTTATGACAGAAAAGGGAACCTTTATTTACAACGGTGCCGAGAGAGTTGTTGTTACACAGCTTGTTCGTTCACCGGGTCCTTACTTTGGTAAGGAAATTGATAAGTCGGGCAAGAGATTGTTTTCAACGCAGGTCATCCCAAACAGGGGCGCCTGGCTTGAATACGAAACAGACTCTAATGAAGTCCTTTCAGTTAGAGTCGACAGAACAAGAAAACAACCTATCACTACTTTACTGAGAGCTCTCGGCATTGGTACTGATGAGGAAATTATAGATATTTTCGGAGCGGAACCTAGGCTTTTGAAAACTATTGAAAAGGATACAACAAAGAATTATGAAGATGGCCTAAAAGAGATTTATAAGAAACTGAGACCTGGTGAGCCTCCTACAGTAGAGAGTGCAAACCAGCTTTTCACTTCCATGTTCTTCGATCCTAAGCGTTATGATTTGGCGAAGGTAGGAAGATACAAGTACAATAAGAAGCTTGGCCTTTATAACCGAATTGTCGGAAACATAGTGGCCGAGGATGTTGTTGATCCGAATACAGGGGAAATCCTGGCAGAAGCAGGCCAGAAAATCAGCAAAGACCAGGCATGGCAGATTGAAAATGCAGGTGTTGAACACCTAATGGTTCGCAGCAATTTTGACGATAGAGAATCAACAAAAGTAATCGGAAACCAGTTTGTTGAAATTTCTAATTATATAGATTTTGACATTTCAGATCTTAAGATTGCCGAAAAGGTTTACTATCCTGTATTAATGGAAATTCTTAAAGAAAACCGTGATGCAGGGGAAGATGAGCTGAAGGAGGCACTTAAGCTAAGAAAGAATGATCTTTCACCTAAGCATATTCTGGTTGCAGACGTTGTTGCTTCAGTTTCATACCTTTTGAACCTGAACTATGGTATCGGTGATACAGACGACATTGACCACCTGGGTAACAGAAGACTGAGAACTGTTGGTGAGTTACTGCAAAACCAGATCAGAATAGGCCTTTCCAGAATGGAAAGAACTATTAAAGAGAGAATGAACACTCAGGATATCGCTGAGGTTACTCCACAGTCACTGATGAACATCAGACCTGTTACTGCCGCGATTAAGGAATTCTTCGGCAGTTCACAGCTCTCACAGTTTATGGACCAGACAAATCCTCTGGCAGAACTGACTCACAAGAGAAGACTTTCTGCTCTGGGGCCGGGAGGTCTTTCAAGAGAAAGAGCCGGATTCGAGGTAAGAGACGTACACCATTCACATTATGGAAGAATGTGTCCAATAGAAACACCTGAAGGACCGAACATCGGACTTATCGGTTCGCTGACCACCTATGGTCTGATAAATCAGTATGGATTCATTGAATCCCCATACAGGGTGGTTGACAAGGAAACAGGAATTGTATCGGAAGAGATCCATTATCTGACAGCAGACGATGAGGAAGATAAGATTGTAGCACAGGCAAATGAACCCTTGGATTCCAAGGGGCAATTTGTAAATCTTAAGGTTGCTGCCAGAGGCAAGGGTGGTGACATAGCCCTGGTTCCAAGAGAGTCTGTTGACTATATGGACGTATCACCTAAGCAGGTAGTTTCAGTTGCAACCGCAATGATTCCTTTTCTGGAAAATGACGACGCCAACCGCGCGCTGATGGGTTCGAACATGCAGCGTCAGGCAGTACCTCTCATGGTTACTGAAGCCCCAATTGTCGGAACAGGTATGGAATACAAGGCAGCGAGAGATTCAGGAGTGGCTCAGCTTGCAGAGAACGCAGGTACCATTTCATTTGTCGATTCAGATAGAATAGTAATCACTCGTGATGACGACGGAAGCAAAGAAGAGCACAGACTTCTGAAGTTCAAGAGATCAAACCAGGGGACATGCATTAACCAGAGACCTATCGTGTTCAAGGGCGAACACGTTGAAAAGGGTGAAGTAATTGCAGATGGGCCTTCAACTTCAAA
Source organism: Eubacteriales bacterium (assembly GCA_028702415.1). Taxonomy (GTDB): domain Bacteria; phylum Bacillota; class Clostridia; order Peptostreptococcales; family Anaerovoracaceae; genus Lentihominibacter. Next base: position 6,641 of record JAQVOT010000039.1, on the reverse strand, counting down.
CGGTGAAGTTGCACTTGGCAAGAACCTTCTGGTGGGATTCATGACCTGGGAAGGATACAATTACGAGGATGCGATCATACTCAATGAAAGACTGATAATGGAAGATGTACTTACGTCAATCCATATCGAGAAGTATGAATCGGAAGCCAGGGATACCAAGCTGGGGCCTGAAGAAATAACAAGAGATATTCCAAATGTAGGTGAAGACGCACTCAGGGATCTGGACGAAGACGGTATCGTTAGAATCGGTGCTGAAGTTAACTCCGGCGACATTCTGGTGGGCAAGGTTACTCCAAAGGGTGAAACCGAACTGACCGCAGAAGAGAGACTTCTTAGAGCAATCTTCGGCGAGAAAGCAAGAGAAGTCAGAGATACATCACTTAAAGTACCTCATGGAGAGACCGGTATTGTTGTTGACGTTAAGATTTTCTCAAGAGAGAATGGAGACGAACTGCCTCCTGGCGTTAATAAGCTGGTTAGAGTATATATTGCAACAAAAAGAAAGATTCAGGTAGGGGATAAGATGGCAGGTCGTCACGGTAACAAGGGTGTTATCTCAAGTGTTCTTCCTGAAGAAGACATGCCATTCCTTGAAAACGGACAGTCACTGCAGATAATGCTGAATCCTCTGGGCGTTCCTTCTCGAATGAACGTTGGACAGGTTCTGGAAGTTCATCTGGGTCTGGCAGCAAAGAGCAAAGACTGGTACATCGCAACACCTGTATTTGACGGTGCAACAGAGATGGACATCATTGAACTTCTCAAAGAAACCGGATATGAGGAAACCGGCAAACTGAAATTGAGAGATGGCAGAACCGGGGAATACTTCGATAGTGAAGTAACAGTTGGTTATATGTACATGCTGAAGCTGCATCATCTGGTTGATGATAAGATTCACGCACGTTCCACAGGTCCGTATTCACTTGTTACTCAGCAGCCGTTGGGTGGTAAAGCACAATTTGGTGGACAGCGTTTCGGAGAGATGGAAGTATGGGCACTGGAAGCATACGGTGCAGCATACACCTTGCAGGAAATCCTGACGGTCAAATCCGATGACATAGTTGGTCGTGTTAAGACATATGAAGCAATCGTTAAGGGAGAGAGCATTCCTGAATCTGGTCTTCCTGAATCATTCAAGGTACTGATTAAGGAAATGCAGTCACTGTGTCTGGATGTTAAGGTTCTTGACAAAAACAGCGAAGAAATAGAACTCAGGGAAGATATGGATGCCGATGGTTTCGTAGCAATTGAGAAGATAGCTGACAAAAGCCTGGTTGAAAAGGCAGGTCTAGAAATTGAGTTAGAAGAAGGCTTCGAAGAAACCGAGGAACCAGAAGATGAAGAAGACATCGTCGATTTCGAAGAAGTCGTAGAACCTGACTTCATACTTGAAGAAGAGGAAATCGAAGACCTTAACGAAGAAGACATTGCAAAAATAGAAGAAGTTGAAAGTGCACCTGATGTTGAGCCGGTAGAAGACTAGGGAAGGGGTAAAAAAAATGAATGAAAATACTAATTACGAAACGAACAATTTTGAAGCCCTGCAGATCCAACTGGCATCACCTGAAAAAATCATAAGCTGGTCCCACGGGGAGGTAACTAAGCCTGAAACCATTAACTACAGAACTCTTAAGCCTGAAATGGACGGTCTTTACTGCGAGAGAATTTTCGGACCTACCAAAGACTGGGAATGCCACTGCGGTAAGTACAAGAGAATCAGATACAAGGGTATCGTTTGCGACAAGTGCGGTGTTGAAGTAACAAAGGCTAAAGTAAGAAGAGAGAGAATGGGACACATTGAATTGGCATCACCGGTTTCTCACATTTGGTACTTCAAGGGAATTCCATCAAGGATGGGCCTGGTTCTGGATATTTCACCAAAGGCTCTTGAGAAAGTACTATACTTTGCTAATTTCATAGTGACCGATCCAGGCAACACTAATTTTGCATATAAGGAAATCCTTACAGAAATGCAGTGGAGAGAGGCCATGGATGATCCCGCCATGAAGTTCAAAGCGGGAAGCGGTGCAGAGACAGTTAAAGAACTTCTTTCACATGTGGATCTGGAAGAAATGTCAGCTGATTTGACAGAGAAGCTTTCAAAGGCAACTGGTCAGAAGAGAATCAGAATCACCAGAAGACTCGAGGTTGTTGAAGCCCTGAGAGTATCAGGAAACAGACCTGAATGGATGATTCTGGATGTAATTCCGGTAATCCCGCCTGACCTGAGGCCTATGGTTCAGCTGGATGGTGGCAGGTTTGCAACATCAGATCTGAACGATCTTTACAGAAGAGTAATAAACAGAAACAACAGACTCAAGAGACTGCAGGAATTGAACGCACCTGATATTATTGTCAGAAATGAGAAGAGAATGCTGCAGGAAGCTGTTGATGCACTTATTGATAACGGCAGAAGAGGTAAGCCTGTAACAGGTCCAGGGCAGAGAGCCCTGAAATCTCTTTCAGACATGCTGAAGGGTAAGCAGGGAAGATTCAGACAGAACCTTTTAGGTAAGCGAGTTGACTACTCGGGTCGTTCTGTAATCGTTGTTGGCCCTGAGTTGAAGTTCTATCAGTGCGGTCTTCCAAAGAAAATGGCCCTTGAGCTATTCAAGCCGTTCATTATGAAGGAACTTGTTGAGAATGGAAGTGCTCATAATATCAAGAGTGCCAAGAGAATGGTTGAAAAGGTAAGCCCGGAAGTATGGGATGTGCTGGAAGGTGTTATCAAAGAACACCCGGTAATGCTGAACCGTGCTCCGACTCTGCACAGATTGGGTATACAGGCGTTTGAACCGGTTCTGGTTGAAGGCAAGGCTATCAAGCTTCACCCCTTGGCATGTACGGCATTCAACGCTGACTTCGACGGTGACCAAATGGCGGTTCACGTACCCCTCAGCGTAGAAGCACAGGCAGAGGCCAGATTCCTCATGCTTTCAGTAAACAACATTCTGGCACCAAAGGATGGAACACCAATCACTACCCCTACACAGGACATGATTCTGGGTTCCTACTATCTGACCTTTGATCCTAAGGAAGAGGATGAAACTCTTGGCCCTGAAGTCGGCGATGGAAAAATATTTACAGACATGTCAGAAATGATAATGGCTTATGAAACCGGTAAGGTTAATCTCCACGCTAGAGTTAAGGTAAGAGTGTATAACGGTGAAGATGATGAAAGAGGCAAACTTGTTGAATCAACTGTAGGCAGATTCATCTTTAACCAGCAGATTCCTCAGGATCTTGGATACGTTGACAGGGAGGAAGATCCGTATTCACTGGAAATCGACTTCCTTTGTACAAAGAAAACCCTGGGAAAGATTATTGACAGATGTTACCGTGTTCACGGCAATACCGATACAGTTCTTATGCTTGACTACATCAAGGACATGGGCTACCACTATTCAACAAAGGCAGCGATTACAATCGGCATTTCCGATATGGAAATTCCTGTTGAAAAGAGTAGAATTATTGCGGAATCAGAGGAATTGGTAGACAGATATGACAAGGCTTACAGACGTGGTCTGATCTCAGATAAGGAAAGATACGAAAAGGTTATCGAAATCTGGAACAAGACTACGGACGATGTGGCAGAAGCTCTGATGAATTCACTGGGTTCACTTAATAATCTGTACATTATGGCCCATTCGGGAGCCAGAGGCAGCAAGAACCAGATCAGACAGATTGGTGGAATGCGTGGTCTGATGGCAAATGCAACAGGTAAGACAATAGAGATTCCTATTAAGGCAAACTTCCGTGAAGGGCTGTCTGTACTGGAATACTTCCTTTCGTCAAATGGAGCCCGTAAGGGTCTGGCGGATACAGCCCTTCGTACAGCTGACTCAGGTTATCTGACAAGAAGACTGGTTGACGTTTCACATAATGTTATCGTTAGGGAATATGACTGTGGAACAGATGAAGGCATCGTAGTAACAGCATTCACTGTGGGCAAGGAAGTAATTGAGAAACTGAAGGAAAGAATTGTTGGAAGAACTGCACTTGATGACATTATTCATCCGGAAACAGGGGAAGTAATCGTTGAAATGGATGAGGAAATCAGTGAAGAGGCTGCTCAGATAATCGAAGACTCAGGTATTACTTCAGTTGGAATAAGATCCGCCATGACCTGCAAAAGCAGATCCGGTGTATGCACAAAGTGCTACGGACGTAACCTTGCTACAGGTGAAACTGTCAATATCGGAGAAGCTGTTGGTATCCAGGCGGCACAGTCAATTGGTGAACCAGGTACTCAGCTGACAATGAGAACCTTCCATACCGGCGGTGTTGCAGGAGATGATATTACTCAGGGTCTTCCAAGAGTTGAGGAGCTATTCGAAGCTAGAAAGCCTAAGGGCCTTGCACAGATCAGTGAGACGGAAGGTACCGTTGTTTCGGTCCAGTCAGTTGATAACAAGACTGAAATCACTGTTCGAGGGGAAGAAGAGAAGAAATACACTATTCCTTACGGTGCAAGAATTGCAGTATCTGAAGGAAACTATGTTGAGGCCGGTGATAATATTACCCATGGTCCGCTTGATCCTAAGGATGTCCTCAGAATTAGGGGTGTTGACGGCGTGTATGAATATCTTCTTAAGGAAGTTCAGAGGGTATATAAAAACCAGGGCGTAGATATCAACGACAAGCACATTGAAGTAATCGTCGGTCAGATGCTTTCAAAGATGAAGGTTGAAGAAGCAGGGGATACAGATCTTATTCCGGGAGGTCAGTATGGCAAGTTCGAAATCGAAGATGCCAATGAAAAGGCCATAGCTGAGGGCAAGAGACCTGCTAAAGCAGAAAGACAGCTTCTCGGTATTACTAAGGCTTCCCTGGCAACGAACTCCTTCCTTTCAGCAGCATCATTCCAGGAGACTACAAGAGTACTGACGGACGCAGCGATCAAGGGGAAGACGGATTATCTGGAAGGTCTGAAGGAAAATGTTATCATCGGTAAGCTTATTCCTGCAGGTACGGGAATGAGAAAGTACAGAAACATTGAGCTCGATTATGGTGTTAACGCTTCACTGATTGAAGATTACAGACAGGCACTTGCCGAAATGGATGAGGATGAAGGAGAAGTTTATGAAGAACTCGAAACACCTGAAATGGCAACAGCTGATGATCTCAAATCTGCAGAAGCTTATGTAGCCGAAGATGAATTCGCAAACCAAACGGAAATCTCAGAAGAATAGTCAGAATGCAAATAAAACAAAAAGTGCCAGAGGATTACACCTCCGGCACTTTTGAATTGCACTGTTTACATGGGCTTTAGTACTCTGGTGTATACCAGATATAAGCCGATTCCGTCTATCAGCATGAGAATGATAAGGGCTAACCTTACTGTTTTAGATAATCCGAAGAATACCGCAGCAGCTCCTAGTATAAGCAGCAGACCTAGAATTGCCATGAGAATGCCGAACTTTCTGGAGAACTCCTCAACTGATTTTTTTCTGTACCTGTAATCCTTTTCATGGGGAGCGTTTCTGTATTTTTGAAGCCCTCTGTATATAAACCATATTCCGAAACACAACCAAAGTAACACGGGCAGGTAGTACATTAATTTGCCACTCATTTTTTTCCTCCTGTAATGTTATAAGTATAGCCGAAAAATATTGACATTTCAACGTTTTTAGTGATATTATGTATGACGGCTGTGGGCTTAGTGTGCCCATTTGCCACGGAGGCAAAAATGATTTTGCTAAAAATATTTGAAGAAAGGAGAAAAAGGATGCCTACAATTAACCAACTGGTACGTCAGGGCAGAACCAGCAGTGAAAAGAAGTCAGATGCTCCAGCTCTTAATAAGAGCATGAACTCATTGAGGAGAGTTGCTACAGATGTTAACTCGCCCCAGAAGCGTGGAGTTTGTACTTCAGTAAAGACTGTAACACCTAAGAAGCCTAATTCAGCTCTTAGAAAGGTTGCCAGAGTTCGTCTCACCAATGGTATTGAAGTAACAGCATACATTCCTGGAATCGGTCACAACCTTCAGGAGCACAGTGTTGTACTTATCAGAGGTGGCAGAGTAAAGGACCTCCCGGGTGTAAGATATCACATCGTTAGAGGTACTCTGGATACTGCAGGCGTTGCAGAAAGAAAACAGGCTCGTTCCAAGTATGGAGCAAAGAGACCTAAGCAGAAATAAGAAATCTGCAAATAAGTTAACAAGGTAATTTAGTAGCGCAGACTTTTTTAATAAAAGCAGCGCTCACGGGGACACAGGAGGGACAGCAAAAGCAGGACTGCCTTTGCATGTAAGATAACCCATGTAAGTGTTATCCGAAGAAATTTCACCCGGTGTCAACGAGTACCGAATTAGAAATTAAGGAGGAAAGTGAAGTGCCAAGAAAAGGAAATGTACCTAAGCGTGAAGTACTTCCGGATCCAGTTTACGGTAGTGTAGTTGTTGCCAAGCTTATCAACAGCATCATGCTGGATGGAAAGAAGGGAACAGCTCAGAAGATCGTATACGATGCATTCGACCAGATCAAGGAAACAACTGGCGAAGAACCGCTGGAAGTATTCGAAAAAGCTATGAACAACATCATGCCGGTTCTTGAAGTTAAGGCTAGACGTGTTGGCGGTGCCAACTACCAGGTTCCAATGGAAGTTAGACCTGAAAGACGTCAGACTTTAGGACT
>JAQVOT010000038.1 GCA_028702415.1 Eubacteriales bacterium | reverse complement strand
TTTCGGGTTTACCCATTGTTTCGCCTCATTTCCCTTCATTTTTCGGCTTTATGTTAAAGTTTTCCGGCTGTTTTACAGCTTTTTTTTGGCCATATTTCGACCGATTTTTGGGGGCTATTTTTTATTCCCCTCGTTTCCATGGTAACATTGTATACCATTGACTTCAAGGGCATCCCCTTGAAAACGCGGGATTATTTATGTTTTATTATAGCTCTTTGTATTATTGTATACAATTTTATCCTGCTAAAACAGCGGCCTGTTTTCGCATTAAATTCTTTTTCTTAAACATCTATAGAAAAGCACATCTTATTGCTACTGTTACAGATCAGAAAAAGAGCTAAGAAGAACGATTTCTTGTCCCTTCTAAGCCCTTTCAATGCAGATATTTATTTTTTCTTATCCGTCCACCTTTCCATGGTTCTTCTAGCTGAGCCTTCCATGTGATGCACTATTTCTGCTTTTGCGCACTCTACATCCCTATCACGTATAGCCTCAAAAATCGCCACATGTTCCCTGTAGACTTCAGGAAAATTCTCCTCCTTGGATAGTGTGCTTTTTCTTGCCAGATACACGTAGTCCTGATAGGATTTCAGCGCCTGAACGATAAAACGGCTGCCGGTCATCTGATAGATTATATTGTGAAAATCCTCATTAGCCACCAGCAGTTTTTCTCTCATGTTATTAATTGTGTAGAAATTCATGATTTCCAGCTGCTCCGTAAGGCGCTGGATGCCTTCGTAATCCAGGTTGCTGATTGCTCTCTCCATGGCAAGCTGTTCTACCGCCGTGCGAACAGCATATATGTCATCCATGTCCTTCTGACTGAACCCTCTGGCGAAGCAACCCTTGTTGGGAATGTATTCCACCAGCTTCTCTTTTGTCAGCTGTCTGAAGGCATCACGAACCGGAGTTCTGCTGACTTTAAGCTCTGTCGCTATTTTGTTCTCCACCAGCTTCTTACCCATGGGATATTCGCCTGTTATGATTCTGATTCTCAGAATTTCGGCTATCTCTTCCGCCAGGGAAGCTTCCCCTGCTAAAAGTTGTTCCTGCAATGTCATGGCCTCCTACTGTGGACCGGTTCCCGGTCTTTCTGCCACTTACAGCAGATGGTTCTCAATAACCTGTACGTCCGGATGGAAATCCTCGATCTGCAGATAGTATTCTGCCGCATCGAAGAATGCCTGCATTGGTGCCAGACCAATTATTTCTGTTCCTATAACGTTAACTCCATATCTGGCAGCTTCTCTTCTTACCAGCTCCAGAACTCTGTGCAATGGCGTTATTTGGAAGTTTGTCATGTTGATTGAAACCTGCGCGATATTTCTCTCTTCAATGAGTAGCCCCATTGCCTTAACGCACTTGAATCCGCCCTTGATTTCTCTTATGATGTCAGCGATTTTCTTTGCAATCTCTTCATTGTCAGTTGCCAGATTGATGTTAAATGCGATGAGCGGAGGACGGGCACCTACTGCTACGACGCCGCCTGTAGGGTGAATTCTCTGTCCTCCAAAGTCAGGAATCCACTTGTCTTCCTTAACCTTTTCTGCCATCCCTTCAAACTGGCCCTTTCTGATCTTGGCCAGATTCTGTCTGTGCTTTGCCGTTGCGGATTCTTCATAAAGAAATACCGGCAGATCTGCTTCGGCTGCAATTCTTTCGGCAACTCTCTTTGAAAGCTCCACGCAGTCTTCGGTTGTCGCTTCTTTGATTGGAACGAAAGGCATTACGTCAACACAACCCATTCTAGGGTGTCCACCTTCGTGTTTGGTCAGGTCTATCAGTTCAACGGCTTTCTTTGCCAGCTTAACCGATGCCTCCTCACATGCCTCAGGTGAACCCATGTATGTAATAACGGATCTGTTGTGTGTCTCATCTGATGAGTAATCCAGCAGTGTGCAGCCGGGGGTATTTCTGATCTGATCTACGCAAGCTTCTATCACTTCCTTGTTTCTGCCTTCACTGATGTTTGGAATACTTTCAATTATTTTTGCCATTTCTTTATCCTCCTATAATAATCTGTTAAAATGAGTTTTCGGACACGTCCCTAAAACTCATTCCGGGTTACAGAGCAGCCTCTATATCTCTGCAGATCCTTTTAGCTATTTCTTCTCCCTTTGCAATGATTTCCCTGCACTTCGATTCACATTCTGCGGCGAAGTCTTCATCCTTCACTCCTGGCAGATTTATTTTAACATTCAGCCAAGCGCCCCTGATGCTTGCCATGAAGTTTAGTACTCCAACACCATAGTCGCTGGCGCAGTTTGTATTGAAGTGTCCATAGAGCTTGTCTGCAATTTCCAGGCCCTTCATGCTCATCTGCATTACGCTGAAAGGAACCTTCGTTGCTTCCAGTGTTCCCTCAGCAATTGCTTTTTTTCTTGCCGCCTTTTCTTCATCTGTTTCCTTTGGCATCTTAAATGCGGCAGCCACCAGGTTGTATGCATCAGTATCCTTGTCTATTGCTGCTGTCAGTCCGGCGTAAAGCTCTCTTGCTTCAGCCTTAAGCTCTTCGCAGAGCCCGTGATCTTCAGCATATTTTTTCTTCATCAAGGTCAGGTCGCAAACCATGGACATAAGGGCTGCCCCCTGTGCTCCTGCCAATGCGGAAACGCTTCCACCCCCTGGAGCCGGTTCGTCGCTGATTAGAATGTCCAGATATTCTTTTACTTTTAAATCTACTAATTTCATTTCTTTCTCCTTTAATTATTTTTTCCTGCGTCTTTCAACAAGTATTCCGTTTTTGATGACTCTCTTAACCATGTTCGAACCGAATCTGTAGCATACCATTTCGAAATCCGGTGCGTTCCAGATAACCAGATCGGCCTGCTTGCCAACTTCAACTGTCCCGATTCTGTCTCCTCTGCCAATTCCACAGGCCGGGTTAATCGTCACTGCAGTAAGTACCTCTTCCGGTGTCATCTTGTACTTGAGACATCCCAAGTTAATGCAGAACTGAAGGTTCAGTGAAGGACAGGATCCCGGATTGAAATCACTTGCGATTGCCACAGGAATTCCCTTCTGAATCATTTCTCTGGCAGGAGCAAATGTTTTGCCCAGATAGAATGATGTTGCCGGCAGGCACATTGCCATAACCCCGCCTGCAGCTAGGGCCTTCTGCCCCGATTCTGTTATTGCGATAAGGTGCTCTGCTGATGTTGCTCCCAGTTCTCCGGCAAGTTCGGATCCGCCTATTGCTTCAATCTCGTCGGCGTGGATTTTCAGTCCAAAACCAAGAGCCTTTGCCCTTGTCAGATACTTTCTGCTCTGTTCCGCATTAAATACCGAGTCCTCGCAGAAAATATCGCAAAATTCAGCCAGGCCTTTCTCTTTTACAACCGGCAGCATCTCCTCGATTACCAAATCAATGTATTCGTCAGCTCTTCCTTCGTATTCGGGAGGAATTGCATGAGGTCCCATGAATGTTGGAACCAGGTCAACCGGATGCCTTTCATCAAGGGCCTTTATTACTTCCAGTATCTTGATTTCGTTTTCAAGGTCCAGACCGTAACCGCTCTTTGCTTCCAGAGCAGTAACGCCCATACCGATTACTTCATCGAGAAAAGCTGCACTCTTCGTATAAAGATCTTCCTTTGAAGCTTCCCTGGTTTTGCGAACTGTATCCAGGATACCTCCCCCTGCTCTGAGGATGTCCAGGTAGTCGGCCCCCTTTAGTTTCATGGCTATTTCATGCTGTCTGTATCCACCAAAAATGAGATGTGTATGGCCGTCAACAAGGCCCGGTGTAACCAGACTTCCCTCCGCATCGTAGACAGCATCGAAGCTGCCCTCAGGAAGAACTCCTTCCTCCAGGATTTCTCTTATGATGCCGTCTTCAATTACAATAGCGGCGTTACTGTACTTCACATTCTCGCCCTGCTCTGCTCCAACATGGCTATGACTGCCCACAGGTGTCTGCAGACACCCGATGTTTTTTAGTAAAGTTTTCATAGCTGTCCCTCCGTTTTGAGTCTTGGAAACCTTCCCTTGGCTAATTATTTTACGAACCTTTCAACTACGCTGTCGATAAGGGCATCGTCTGCGATATATGGCAGAGTGATGTGACCCTTGCCTGCGTAGTTTTTGTTGTATTCAACTGACGTTTCAATAGCGTGTTCGTTCCGTGCCCAGTTCCTACGGGCTACGCCACCCATTACGTCCCACATCATTGCGGAGTGGAGAATCTTATCAACTCTTTCACTTCCGTCAAGAAGAAGACCGAATCCGCCATTTATGGATTTGCCTATTCCTACGCCGCCTCCGTTGTGAAGAGCGCAAAGACTCATTCCTCTGGCTGCATTACCTGCAAAGCACTGAACAGCCATGTCAGCCATTACGTTTGAGCCGTCCTTTATATTTGATGTTTCCCTGAAAGGAGAGTCTGTTCCTGATACGTCATGATGATCTCTGCCCATCATTACAGGGCCGATCTTGCCTTCTCTTACAAGCTTGTTGAACGCCAGGCCGATATTACGTCTTCCTTCTGCATCCTGGTAGAGAATTCGCGCCTGAGTTCCTACCACCAGCTTGTTCTTCTCTGCATCTCTTATCCATATCCAGTTATCTCTATCCTGCCCTCTTCTGTTAGGATCGATTGCATCCATAGCCGCCTGGTCTGTTGCTTTCAGGTCTTCCGGCTTTCCTGACAGGCAAACCCATCTAAATGGGCCATACCCATAGTCAAAGAGAATAGGTCCCATGATATCTTCAACGTATGAAGGCCAGATGAATCCATCCTTGTCGTCGCTTCCGTTCTTTGAGAGTTCCTTAACTCCGGCATCATACACGGCTTTCATAAAGGAGTTGCCGTAGTCGAAGAAATAAGTTCCCCTCTCAGTTAGGGCCTTTATTGCCTGAAAATGCCTGTGCAGTGATGCATCTACCATCTCACAGAACATTTCTCTGTCATGGTGAAGCATTTCTGTTCTCTTCTGGAAGGTAAGACCTACAGGACAGTATCCCCCATCATAAACGTTGTGACATGAAGTCTGGTCTGAAAGAAGGTCTATTTTGAAGTTTTTTTCAACAGCTGCTTCCAGCAGATCAACGATGTTTCCCCAGTAAGCAATTGATATGGACTCATTAGCGTCAACTTTTTCCTGAGCCAGTCTGAATACATCCTCCAGATCTTCACATATAACATCAACCCATCCCTGTGAATGTCTTGTTTCAATTCTTGACAGGTCAACTTCTGCGAAGATTCCTACCGCGTTTGCAATGTTTGCCGCCTTAGGCTGAGCTCCGCTCATGCCCCCCAGACCGGAGGATACAAATGTGTGTCCTGTCAGGTCGCCGTCTTCAGGAATGCCCAATTCCTTACGCCCTGCATTAAGAATCGTATTGAATGTTCCGTGAACGATTCCCTGTGGTCCGATGTACATCCATCCCCCTGCGGTCATCTGGCCGTAGTTCGCTACTCCCATTTCCTCTGCAATTTCCCAATCTTCCAGGTTATCGTACATTCCTATCATGATTGAATTTGTAATGATTACTCTAGGTGCCTCGGGCTTTGATGGGAACAATCCCAGCGGGTGTCCTGATTCAACAACCAGAGTCTGTTCTTCAGTAAGCTCTTCCAGATACTTTTTTATGAGTCTGTACTGGAGCCAGTTCTGACATACGGAACCTGTTTCTCCGTAAGTTACAAGCTCGTATGGATAAAGTGCCACTTCGAAATCCAGGTTGTTATCGATCATTACCTGGAAAGCCTTGCCCGCCAGACAGTTTCCTTTGTACTCATCAATTGGCTTGCCGTATATTCTTCCTTCGGGTCTGTATCTGTATGCGTAGATCCTACCATAAGTCTTCAGCTCTTCCATGAATTCCGGAGCCAGTTTTTCGTGAAGTTCTTCAGGTACATATCTGAGGGCATTCTTCAGAGCAATTTTTGTCTGGGCCTTTGTGAGTCTGAAGCCTCTGTCCGGTGCTCTTCTTAGATCTTCCTGAAATTCCGGCATTTCCGGATATCCCGGGTCCAGTTTTACTGTCATTGCGTCTGCAATTCTTTTGTATTCTAACATAAGGGTCCTCCTTACTTAAGGTTTACAACCTTTTCCACTGCTTCATTAACTGAGAAGTCTTTTACCATCTCATCAAACTTTGCCAGTTCGTCGAGCATGATAATATCTTCTTCTATCGGATCTGCCTTTGTTCTGATATATTCATAAGCCGCCTTGCATGCCGGTGACAGATTGTCGATTCCGTTTTCGCCCTGTTCCTGTCTGAGCCAGATCGCCTGTACTGCTGCGGAAAGTTCAATTCCCAGAACCTTCTGCGCATTATCAAGAACCATTGCTGCTGTTCTGGCAGAAGTTGTACCCATGGATACGTGGTCTTCCTGGTTTGCTGATGTCGGTATTGAATCAACGCATGCAGGATGGTCATAAACCTTGTTTTCAGAAACCATTGATGCTGCTGCGTACTGAGCAATCATGTAACCCGAATTCAGGCCGCCCTTCTTAACCAGGAATGCGGGAAGTCCTTCTGAGAGCTGTGAGTTAACCAGTCTTTCGGTTCTTCGTTCTGATACGTTTGCCAGTTCAGAAAGTGCGATTTTAAGGAAGTCAAATGCTAGAGCCATTGGCTGTCCGTGAAAGTTCCCGCCGGAAATCACTTCATCATCTTCTGCAAATACAAGTGGATTGTCCGTTACTGCATTCAGTTCCCTTGATACCTTATCATATACGTAATTGATGGCATCTCTTGATGCGCCGTGAATCTGAGGCATGCATCTCTGTGAATAGGAATCCTGTACCTTTGTCTCGTGGAGCCATTTGGCGTTTTCTGACCCCTCCAAAAGTGCTCTCATATTTTCTGCTTCAGTTATCTGACCAAGCTGTCCTCTGATTTCGTGTACCTTCGGATCATATGCTTTTCTGATCGCTTGCATTGCTTCGCCTGTAAGTGCCGCTGCGATGTCAGCTGTTTTCAGAAGTTTAAGTGCATCCCACAGTACATTTGACCCAACGGCTGTCATCATCTGAGTTCCGTTGTTCAGCGCCAGACCTTCCTTGGCCTGAAGCTCTACCGGGATAAGACCTTCTTTCTCAAAAGCCTCCTTTGCCTCAACAACTTCGCCTTTGTATTCAACCATTCCCATTCCGATAAGGCCCAGTGCAATACATGAAAGGGGTGCCAGGTCTCCGGATGAACCAACTGAACCCTTTTCAGGAACAATTGGGATTATGTCCGCGTTCAGCATATCGAGCATTGTCTGTATTGTTGAGAGTCTGATTCCCGAGAAACCTCTTGAAAGTGCATTGCACCTCAGAAGCATTGCTGCTCTCACATAGTGTTTAGGATAGGGATTTCCCATTGCACATGTGTGACTGATGATCAAATTTTTCTGCAGCTGTGCTGTTTCTTCGAATGATATTTTGACGTTTGCGAATCTGCCAAAGCCTGTAGTGAGACCGTAGACAACTGCATCCTCTTCCAGTTTCTTCTCAACATAGGCTCTTGATTTGTTTACAGCTTCCTTCGCCTCCTCTGTAATTTCTACCTTTTCGCCTTCTCTTGCCACCTTGATAAGCTCTTCAAGATTCAGGCTTTTTCCATCGATTCTAACTGTCATATCACATCTCCTTTTTTCACATATATGTTTTCATACTGCATTATACCTTGCAGAAATCTTGAATACCATACTTTTGGGAAAATTTGTCATTACATTAATGTAGCATCGCTTTATTATGCAAAAGCTGCCTGAAGGCATTTTTTCCGCCTCCAAGCCAATCATAGCATAGGTGCATCGCCAATATACGATGTGTTGTATTATAAAAGAAGCGCCTGTGCGCCAAGATTTATAAGATTAAGAAATTATTATCTTGCTCAAAATGTTAAAATAAATAATGGAGCACATACGTGCTCCATTTACATATTTTTCCATTTTGTTTCACGTGAAACATTTAATCCTTTAGATATTAATCAGCAGATCAATGAGTCTCTCCAGTTCATCTTCAGAGTAAAATTCGATTTCGATCTTGCCTTTCTTTCCTCTTCTATTTAGGTTGACCCTGGTTCCCAGAGCTTTCTTCAGATCCTCTTCCACTCTTTTCTCATCGGCGCTTTTCTTTTCCTTAGCCGTCTTCTTAACGGGAGATTTACTCTCCTTTGCCATAAATTCTATCTGTCTGACTGACAGGCCTTCCTTGGCTGTTCTTTCTGCGAGAGCAATCTGTTTCTCTTTACTCTTTATTGCTGCCAAAGCTCTGGCATGACCCATAGAAATCTCGCCGGCTGCGGTAAGTTCCTGCACCTTTTCCGGGAGTTTCAGGAGCCTCAGGCTGTTGGTGATGTAGGGTCTGCTTTTACCCACACTGTAAGATATCTGTTCCTGAGTAAGTCCGTAAGTATCAATCATCTGTTTTAGACCTTCTGCTTCTTCGATAGGATTCAGATCCTCTCTCTGCATGTTTTCGATGATTGCCAGGAGCATGTTTTCTTCATCTGTAAGTTCCTTGACAATGCACGGGACCTGCTTCAATCCAACGATTCTGCATGCCCTCCATCTTCTTTCACCGGCAACAATCTCATATCCTTTACCCAGTTTCCTAAGGACTATCGGCTGAATCAGACCGTGCTGGTCGATAGAAGAAGCAAGCTCTTCGAGTTTTTCCTCATCGAAATGCTTCCTCGGCTGGGAAGTATTCGGCTTGATATCGTTAATATCAATGTAGAGAACTCCACCCTCTGTAGGTAGAGGACCTTCCTCTTTTCCCGTCTTTACTGATTCCCTACCTTCGACTTTTGGTTTACTTTCTGCCGGAGCCACTTCTACCTCGCCAAAGAGTGCATCCAGACCTTTTCCCAGTCCCATTGTCTTCTTGGAAGCTGCCATTATTATCCCCTTTCATTTTCCAGAAATTCATCTGCGAATTCCATATATGCCTGTGCACCGGTGGATTTCGGATCATATTGAATTACAGGCATACCGTGGCTTGGTGCTTCCGCAAGTCTGACGTTTCTAGGAATAACCGTTTTGTAAACCTTCT
>JAQVOT010000037.1 GCA_028702415.1 Eubacteriales bacterium | reverse complement strand
AAAGACTCCAAGGGGAAGGTAACATACAGCAATTTCAGTGGAATTGTTGCAGGCACTCCGTATGGGGCCGGGCCGGTAAGTGGTTTTGCAGTGACGGGGTATGACTCACACTCCGTAAGCTTCGGCTGGAATGCATCTGCAAGAGCCACCGGCTATCATGTGTTCAGGGCTACAAGCCAAAACGGCACCTATAAGAAGGTGGGCAGAGTTCTGAAAACCAGCTGGAAAAGGACGGGGCTTACAACCAACAAGACCTGCTACTACAAGGTT
The DNA here is from genome assembly GCA_028702415.1 of Eubacteriales bacterium. Classification (GTDB taxonomy): domain Bacteria; phylum Bacillota; class Clostridia; order Peptostreptococcales; family Anaerovoracaceae; genus Lentihominibacter. The sequence goes on along the minus strand of JAQVOT010000037.1, from coordinate 8,858 downwards.
AGGGCATTTTATAAAGACTCCAAGGGGAAGGTAACATACAGTCCCTTCAGTGGAATAGTTGCAGGGACTCCTAAGGGATTTGATGCAAAAGCAGCTCCGGCGGGATTCAAAGTACCGGTAACATCCTATAATTCCGTAAAAATGGAGTGGACGCCTTATACCTTTGCCAGCGGATATGAAATCTACAAGGCCACCAGCAAGAACGGTAAATACTCAAAGATAAAGACAGTTGCAGCAAACTCCTGGACCAGAACGGGTCTTACAACCAACAAGACCTGTTACTATAAGGTAAGGGCATACATAAGTGAAAATGGCAAGAAAACTTATTCGGCTTTCAGCGGAGCTGTTTCGGGAACGCCTAAGCTTGGCAAACCGGCTGTTGCAGTAATCGGGCAGACAAGCGGCATCAAGGTTTCCTGGCCTGCCGTTGCAGGGGCCAGCAAATATGAAGTTTACAGGGCCACAAGTAAGAATGGGAGTTATAGCAAGGTTAAGACAACTTCAGGAAAGAGCTACACAAACACTTCAATCACAAAGGATAGATTTTATTATTATAAAGTTCGAGCATATAGAACTGTAAACGGAAGTAAAAAGTACAGCAGTTACAGCGCTGTCCAGGCAGGTGTAACTGCGCCGGGTCAGGTTAGCAAGCTCACAGCTGTTTCAGAAGCAAATAATATCAAGCTCTCCTGGGACAAGGTTTCAGGAGCCTCAGGATATGAAATATTCAGATCCAGCGAAGGAACCGAAGCTTACACTAATGTAGGTACAGCAAGCAGCAACTCTTTTAAAGATATTAACGTTGCAAACGGTGTGACTTATTACTATAAAGTCAGAGCCTATAAAACTGTAGAAAACTCAAAAGTCTTTGGAAGTTTCAACAAGCAGGGATACAGCAGGGCTTCAGTTGTAAGCACCTCGGTTTCATGGCTGGGCTGCAAAGAGTCAAATGCTTCAAATAAACCGATCGTTGATTTGTACAATAAGAATATGGGGACAAGTTTCAGCTACAAAACACCATGGTGTGCAATGTTCGTTTCTGCTGTTGCTATCAAGTCGGGTACAACTTCAATTATTGTTAGAGGAAGCTACTGCCCAACAATTATCAACACATACAAGAAAAGCAAGACATCAAGCTATAAGTACGGAGCAGGAGCCAAGTATGTTCCTAAGGCAGGAGATGTGATTTTCTTCGACTGGAACAAGAACGGCGTTCCTGATCATACAGGACTGGTTGCTTCAGTTAGCGGCAAGACAATTAAGACAATTGAAGGGAACTACAGCGATGCTGTCGGATACAGAACATTCTCAGTTGGCTATTCATCGGTTCTGGGATATGGGCTTCCTAACTACGATGAAGCATGCGGTATCGTTTACACAGGGAAATCCAATACTTCCGTGGGTTGTGGAGAACTGGCAGCCATGGGAATCGGAATGGAGCCGGAAGGATACGACGCATTGGGAACAGAATATGATTTCGTAGAACAGAAGGTTGAAGATAATCTGGGATATACAGAAGACGTTTCAGATTATGACAAGATGGCTTACATGGTAAGGAAGGTCAGACAGAACTCGGAAACGGAATCAGCAGATTGCTCAACTTCACAGTACTATGCAGCCTTTATCTTCAAGCTCTGCCAGGAGGCAGGACTGGAAGCGTCAATCATTACAGCAGAAGATGAAGAGGGTAATGTTAAGGCCTGGATTGAAGCATCACTTGACGGTAAATGGTACAGAGTGGATGCATCAAAGTCACGGGGACAGATTGAAGAATTTGTACCTGAAATAACAGATATAGCGAGTTAAACATGTTGTTCGATTCACACTCACATTTCAATAATGAAGATTTAACGAGCCTGGAACGCCAGGCTCTCTTCAGCGTGGTAGATACCGCGGTTTCAGAGGGACGTATGTCATATGCCGTAGATATAGGTTTCGATCCGGAAAGCTCGAAGATGGCTGCGGAGCATGCTGCGGTCTGGCCATGGTGCTATGCGGCAGTGGGGTGTCATCCCCATGACACTAAGGATATGGATGACATGAAACTAGCTCTAATAAAGGGGCTTGCGGCAAATGACAAGGTTGTAGCTATTGGTGAAATCGGCTTGGATTTTCACTACGATCTCAGCGATAGAGCGGTTCAGAGAGAGTGGTTCAGGAAACAGATCCGGCTGGCCAATGAACTGAAGATGCCAATTGTGATCCACGCAAGAGAGGCGGATCAGGAGGTGATGGACATCCTCAAGGAGGAAGGAACTTTCAGCGAAGAACGCAAAAGCTGGTTTGCCAGGCGGCCGGGAGGTAGCTGGAACGATGCCGGGTTTGCATCATCCGCGGCCACAGAACCTGACGCAAGGGTGCTGCTGCACTGTTTTTCAGGATCGGCTGAGCTTGGGAAGCAGTACGTGAAGCTGGGAGCCACAATCAGTGTGGCCGGACCGGTAACTTATAAAAATAACAGAAAGACGGTTGCAATGGTTGAGGCAATTCCTTTAGAATACTTACTAGTAGAAACAGATTCCCCTTATCTGGCGCCTGTACCTCACAGGGGCAGGAGAAACATCCCCCTCTTCGTTGAATTTACAGCCAGGAAAGTTGCAGAGATCAAGGGGATCTCCTTTGAAGAAGCTGCAAAGGCAACAAAAGATAATGCGATGAGATTCTACGGAATCAGGTGACAGAAGAAGCTGCCATCCCGGCGGAGCGGGAAACATGGAACAAAACAAAAAATCACTGGTCGCACTTGTGTGGTGCATATCATATGACAGAGAGGCCGTGGAGAATGCGGTGGAAAAAGCCATTGAACTCCTCGGGGGTTTTGATGCAATCATGCCTGAGCTTGGAAAGAATGCGGAACTGCTTCTTAAACCGAATCTTCTTTACAGAGCAGATCCAAAAAAAGCGATAACCACACATCCTGAAGTGTTCAGAGCTACAGGAAAGGTTTTGCGAGATGCGGGCTATACCAATCTGAAATACGGAGATTCTCCCGGCAATCCTATGATCAGTGCTGAAAAAACAGCAGAGGGATCTGGTTTGAAAGCCCCCGCAGAGGAACTGGGAATTAGGGTGGGAAACTTTGAATCCGGACTTGAAATAGAATTTCCCGAAGGAAGGACCAGCAATAGCTTTGTGCTTTGCGATGAGGTTGCTAGAGTCTGTGCCCTGGGACCTTATAAAGAGAGAGCACCCGGTGGCATAATTAATATATGTAAGATGAAAACACATGCTTTGGAAAGGATTACAGGGGCGGTGAAAAACACCTTCGGATGTGTACATGGCATGAATAAGACAGCATCCCATGCAAGATATGCTACCCCGGAGCATTTCGCCAGGATGCTAGCGGATCTGAACAGATTGGTGGTCCCTAAACTTCACATTATGGATGGTATAACCGCCATGGAAGGAAACGGGCCCGGATCCGGAGATCCTGTGCCAATGAACGTGATACTTGCGTCAACAGATCCGGTTGCTCTAGATGCATGTTTCTGTCACCTGGTCAGGTTGAACACCGAATTTGTTCCAACAAATATCGCGGGGGAAGAGGCGGGAATCGGAACAAGAAAACATGAGGAAATAGAGGTTGTGCTAGGCTATGTTCCCATGGTTAAAGATGGAACCTTAATGCATTTGGATGAGGTAGGAGTCAAGTATGGCAATTCGGACTTCAATGTCCAAAGAAGTGCCAGCTATAGAGGAAACTTTCGTATTGTGCATCTTCTCAGCAGGTTTCTTGAAAAAAAGCCGGTTGTGGAAGAACAGAAATGTATCGGTTGCGGGATTTGCGAGAGAGCCTGTCCCGTTGAGGGCAAGGCCATCAGCCTGAAGCCTAGGCCTGCCCAGGTGAGGGCAAAAAACAATGCGGGATTTGACAATACCGGTATTGTTGCAGAAGAAGATAGGCCGCCTGCGAATAAAGTTGCCGTTTACAATTACAACAGATGCATCAAATGCTACTGCTGCCAGGAGATGTGTCCGGAAAAGGCTATCACTGTGAAGAAGTCACTTCTGGTAAAGCTGTCAGACAGACAATGGAAGATATAACAGCACGAAAAAAGGCTTGATTTCAATATTTTAATATGGTATATTTAACGAGTTCGTAATTCGGTATTATCATCAGCATACTGAAAAACGGCAGTGAAACTATGAAAGGAAGTGAATAGCATGAAAAAAGGAATCCATCCTGAGTTTAAGGAATGTAAAGTAACTTGCGCATGCGGGAACACGTTCATAACAAAGTCAACTGAAGAAGAAATCAGAACTGACATTTGTTCAGCTTGCCACCCGTTCTTTACAGGGCAACAGAAGGCAGCTCGTCAGGGCGGCAGAGTTGAAAAGTTCAAGACCAAATACGGTCTCTAATATTTTCGACATAAACGGCGGTTCATTGGAATCGCCGATTTTATTTGTGCTATAATTACATATCATATTTAATAAAGATAAGGTCGCATACTAAAAAGATTATGACGGCTCAATATGGAGGGATAGATGACAGTAAGGTTCTGTTCCTTTGCCAGTGGCAGCAGCGGAAACTGCTATATGGTAAGGGATGATGAAACGGCGATATTAATAGATGCGGGAATATCCGGAAAGAGAATTTTCGAAGGCCTGAGGGCAACGGATACGCTGATGGAAATGGTTCAGGCGGTGTTGGTTACCCACGAGCACAGCGACCATGTGCAAAGCCTGCCCATTTTGTGCAAGAAGAATCCCGGATTATCTGTTTTTGCAAATCAGGCAACCTGGAATCGGGTTGAACGACCGGTACCCGAAGAACAACGGAGAGCATTTGTAACCGGTGAAGATTTCCACATTGGTAATTTTACCGTGAGGCCTTTCGCTATTTCTCACGATGCTGCAGAACCCGTGGGATTCAGCGTCTACCACGGGAGTGTGCAGATCAGCATCTGCACGGATTCGGGATATATTAGAGATGAAATTATTGATGAAATAGAAACGGCAGACCTTCTTTTGCTTGAGGCCAATCACGAGAAAGAGATGCTGCTTTTCGGGAAGTATCCCTATATGCTCAAGAAGAGAATCCTAGGGGATGAGGGGCATCTTTCAAACCTGTCCTGCGGGGAGTGTCTTGCCCGAATCGTCAGGAGAGTGCCTAAGCAGCGGAAGGTGCTGCTTGGACATTTAAGTCATGAAAACAACACGCCGGAGGTTGCGATACAGGCGGTAGTCAACACCCTGGAGGAAGAATCGATTTTTTTGGATGAAAATCTGCAGTTGCGGGTGGCTTTGCGAGACCGGATGAGTGAAATTTTCGAGTTTTAAAAAATGACAAAATGATGACAAAGTGACAGGAGTCGTGGCAGCTTATCGAGGATAAACAGTTGAACATTACAATAATAGCAATCGGAAAACTAAAGGAAAAATACTGGCAGGATGCAGTAAAGGAATATTCCAAAAGACTGGGCGCCTACTGCAAACTTCAGATAGTGGAGCTGAAAGAGAGCTTGCTCAGATCCAATCCTTCCCCCGCTGATGAGGAGGCGGTAAAGCTCGCAGAGGGCCGGGAGATTCTGGAACGAATCAGGAAGAGCGACTACGTAATAACCCTGGAGATCGAGGGCAAAGGTCTGTCTTCAGAGCAGTTGGCGGACAGAATAGATCAGCTCGGCATTGAAGGTCGCAGCGATGTCGTGTTCGTTATCGGCGGATCTCTGGGTCTGTCGGCAGAGGTGAGCCTACGCTCGGACTTCAAACTGAGCTTCTCCGCCATGACCTTACCTCACCAGATGATGCGTGTGATTCTGCTGGAGCAGATTTACAGAAGCTTTAAGATCAACAGGAAGGAGGCGTATCATAAATAGGAAATAAAGAAGCGTGTTGGGATCAACACGCTTTTCATTATTTAACTACGAACCTGTAGCCCAGGCCTCGGACGGTCTGGATGTATTTAGGCTCGGAAGGGTCGTCTTCAAGCTTCTGACGGAGGCGGTTCACGTAAACCATGATGGCGTTTTCGTCAATGATGGTTTCCCCCCAGATCATGCTGTAAATCATGTCCTTAGAGAACACTCTGCTCTCGTTGTCGATAAAGAGTTTTACCATGGCGTTCTCTTTTGCCGACAGAGGAATTTCCACATCGTTCTTATAGAATCGGAGGGTCTGAGTATCGTATTTAAAAGGGCCCACTGTAATGTTGCCGTTAGCCTCTGATGCCGCACTGCGGCTCCTTCTAACCAGGGCCTTTGCCTTTGCACCCAGAGTGACCGGGTTGAAAGGTTTGGTTATATATTCATCGGCGCCTATGTCCAGGCCGTAGAGAGTGTCATAATCCGCCTTACGTCCGCTGAGAACCATAATAGGAAGGTTCTTTCCCTGACCACGGATGTTGTCAATAACTTCGAAACCATCCATCCCATGCATGTTGATGTCAAGAAGCATCAGGGCGTAATCCTTTTCTTCAATCGCTTTAAGAGCTTCCTCACCGCCTGATGCCTGGTCAACTTCGAAATCGTTGCTCACCATAATCTTGTATAGCATTGTGCGGACGGATTCGTCATCGTCTACTATGAGAATAAGATCCTTATCCATTTCAATTCTCCTACTGTACATTATAAAGAAACGGTATGATATAATCAGTATAAAGAAAAAACGGAATTATTTCAACAACGCGAGGGTTTACTTTGGAAAAAATATTGAACATCAAAAAAAGCAGGGGCAGATGGATGCTCACCCTTTCCCTCATTTTAATAGCACTTGGTGTGGTTATGTCGGTTGTGACAATCAATCAGTTCCGTGACGGAGTCAAGGACGAACAGGACAAAATGCTGGCAGGGGTTGTGTCCTCTTTTGATTACAATATAAATGATGCCATCACAAAATTTGAATATCAGCAGGAGATGTTTGTAAAAACGGACAGATTCCGCGATGCTCTGGATCAGTGGCGGGAAACAGGAGAAGCAGAAACGGCGGAGAGACTTTCCCAGATGATGCTGAATTCACCCATGGCCAACCAGAGGATATTCGACGATATGTTCGTGGTTACGAAAGAGGGAGAGACCCTGACAACGGAAGGAGAATCGGATTATAAAATCGGAGAAAGCATCACCGGGAATCTGTATGTCTGCACCGATATCGGAGACAATGAACTCATCGCAGTTGCTACGCAGCTTGCAGGCCTGAATACCTGCTATGGAATTCTGGATGTGGAGAGCATATATTATACAACCCTGCAGCGGGTAAGCGATACGAGCTACAACATTTTGATACTGCAGCCATCTTCCAATGTCCTCTATTATCAGAAGAAGGGATCCATTGGATCCTGCAGTGTGCAGGAGTATGCAAAAGCAGACAGGCCCGATGTAAGCGAATCGGAAATTCTGTCAGAGAGCCAGGAGACCGGGTTTGAAGCAAATGAGTCATACGAGAAGAAAATTAAGAAAAAATCTCTGACAACAAGAGTGCTGGCCAGGCCTGCAGGACTCACAGAGAACAAGGTCTTCGGCATTTCTGCTTCCACGGAATATGATGTGCTCAATTCCCTTATAGGCAGCACCATAACCAAGCTTCTTTTTGACTTTGCAATAGCGGCAAGTGGCATATTTCTTGTAATCATGATACTTCTCAGAAGCCGTCGAGAGCGGCTGGCGGTAGACATGGAGCTCGAGGCATTGAAAGAGAAAAACAGGCAGATGGAAGAGCTGAATATTAAGACTCAGGAGCTGGCCCATCACCAGAGGCTTGAGACCATCGGTACCATGACATCCAGCATCGCTCACGAGTTCAATAATCTGCTTACACCGATAATGGGCTACAGCATGATGACCCTGGAAAAACTTCCACAGGAGGATGATCTTATTTACGACGATGTCCTGGAGATTTACAATGCCTCCGTGAAAGCCAAGGATATTATCTCCCGTCTGTCTGAGCTTTCAAGAAAAAATACCGAGATTGTCTTTCGAAAACTGAAACCGGACGATCTTGTGAACAAGGTCCTCCATGTGGCCGCACCGCTGCTGCCGAAGAATGTGGATATCTTCAGAGAGTTGAATTGTGAAAGCAGATATATAAAAGGAAACGAAGTTCAGCTATCCCAGCTTTTGCTCAATCTCATAATAAATGCATTTCAGGCAACGAAGGAAAGGGAAGCCGAGGTTACAGTTTCAACCGAAGCAAAGAATGGCTACATTGTGTTTGGGGTAAGGGATAACGGTCCCGGAATTCCGGACTCAATAAAGGAAAAGGTTTTTGATCCATTCTTTACAACCAAAGAATCCGGCGCTGGCACAGGCCTGGGACTGGCAATAGTACTTCAGGCGGCAGAGGATCACGGGGGACGGGTTGAACTGGACTCCGAAGAAGGAAAAGGAGCCTCCTTCAGAATATATATTCCGGAGATGGAAGTAAGCTCGGTGATGGAAGAAACAGAAGAAGAAATACCGGATGAGTTTTAGATGAGTTTTGGGGACGTTTCCGAAAACTCATTTTATGAGTTTTCGGAAACGTCCCCAAAACTCATTTTATGAAAGGATCAGGGATGAGGAAGGATAAAGTTTTAAGAATCTATACGGACGGTGGATGCTCAGGAAATCAATGTGAGGAGAATCTGGGTGGCTGGGGAGCCATACTGGAATTCGGTCCCGGGGGAGGAACTGCAACAAAGGAGCTTCATGGGGGCCAGGCCAACACTACCAATAATCGAATGGAGATGACCGCACTCCTGGAGGCTCTTAAGGCAATCAAAAAGGAGGGGCAGACCATTCAGGTTTTTTCAGACAGCAGTTATCTTATGGATTGCTTCAGAAAAAAGTGGTACGCAAACTGGGAGAAAAACGGATGGAAAAATGCCCAGAAAAAGCCAGTAGAAAATCAGGATCTCTGGAAACAGCTCCTGCCCTTTC
>JAQVOT010000036.1 GCA_028702415.1 Eubacteriales bacterium | reverse complement strand
CGCCTACCTTCATTTTCCCGGCAATGTCTATCGGCGATATCTATAATATGTTGTGTTATCGGCAGTTCATGCATGCGTACATTATAGCGGAATTCCCCGTTTCTTACAAGGCTGACTTAGGTAGCTATAAATATTAACACATTGTGAATATTTATAAAAAAAAATAAAAAGATTTGTTGTATTATACAAAAAACCTATTGACATGTTGCAGAACTGCAAATATAATGAAACGGTCTTATTTTGGCGGGCATTTTTTTTTATGCGCTGGAGAGACAGGAAATTATTTACTTATCATATTTATAGAGGAGAGTGACTAAATTGAGAGATCAATGGAACAGTAAACTGGCGTTTATACTGGCCGCTATAGGTTCAGCTGTAGGTCTTGGTAATCTGTGGAGATTCCCATATATTGCGGCAACCAATGGCGGTGGAGCATTTATTTTCCCATATTTGTTTGCAATCATAACTGCAGGTATTCCTATTTTGATTCTGGAATACACACTGGGGAAAACTTACAAAGCAGGAGCACCCGGAACATTCGCGAGAATCAACAGAAAGTTTGAGGCTCTGGGATGGTTTCAGGTTGCAATTTCATTCCTGATTACCGTATACTATTTCGCAATTGTAGTATGGGTACTTTGCTACATCGGATATTCCTTCACACTGTCATGGGGTGATGATGCAACGACCTTCTTCGTAAGTGACGTGCTGCAGGCAACAAGTTCAGCAGATGGCACGGGGGGACTCAACGTGCAGCTGCTTATCCCATTCTTCATTGTATGGGCTATCGTAGCAATCGTAATGTACAGAGGCATCAACAAAGGTATAGATATTGCATGTAAAGTCTGCCTGCCGATTCTGCTTCTGTGTACAGCTGTAATGGTAATCAGAGGTATCACACTTCCAGGTGCTATTGATGGACTGGAGTACATGTTCCATCCTGACTGGTCGGCAATCGCAAAGACAGATGTATGGGTAGCTGCTTATGGGCAGGTATTCTTCTCACTGTCAATTGCATTCGCAATCATGATCAGTTATGCATCATTCCTGCCAAAGGATGAGGATGTAGTTAATACGGCCTTCCTGACTGCATGCTGCAATCACGGTTTTGAAATCTTTGCCGGAATCGCTATTTTCTCAATACTTGGTTACATGGCAAATGTACAGGGTGTTGGTGTTGAAGAGGTTGCTGCAGGAGGCATCGGTCTGGCATTCATGGTATTCCCAACTGCAATCAGTTCGCTTCCTGCACTGAACGGACTGTTTGGAGCAGTCTTCTTCATTACGCTGTTTACTGCCGGCTTCACATCACTGATTTCAATCATTCAGGCAGTAATCACAGGTGTTCAGGACAAGTGGGAAATGAGCCACACCAAGGCTGCCACAGCAGTTATGGTTCCAGCCTTTGTAGTATCATTCGTATTCATCACCAGATCGGGTCTTGACTATCTGGACTACGCAGACTACATCGCAAACAGTTTCGGTATTGTATTGGCAGGAATTGTAGAGCTTGTACTGATTGGCTGGTTCTTCAAGCCAGAGAAGCTTAGAGAGGTAGCTAATCTGACTTCAAACTTCAGTGTTGGTCAGTGGTGGACATGGTGCCTGAAGTTTGTAACAATTATTGTTCTGGGATATACTTTCATCATCAGCATGACCGGATTCATCAGGGAAGGTTATGGCGGATATCCACTGTGGATCGGTATAATATGCATAGCATTCCTGATACTGACCGCAATTGTTTTCACTGCAATGAAGGGTAAGCCTAGCTTCTATCAGAAGCCGGATGACGCTCCCGGTTATGATGACTAAGAAGGAGGTAAGCAAATGAGCATAAGTGCGATCATAATGATGTGTATAGCTTGTATAGGCCTGTGGGGTGGCATTGCTGTCTCCGCTACAATCATAATAAAATCAAAAAAGAAAAGGCCTGCTGCCACAGATAAAGAGGCAGAATAAGCTAATCACCAGGGTGCGTTCCTATTCGGGGAACGCACCTTTTTTTTCTGTTAAGGCAGACTATCGGGAAATGTTATGTTAGAATTACCTTTGGATTTTACTAAACAGTCCGATAATGTTAGAATGAAATCCAAAGAAAAACAGTAAAACGGAGAAGAAGATGGCTATTGATAAGGTAAAAGAATATTTTCGTAAGTTTGGAATGGAAGACAAGGTGATGGAGTTTGATGTATCCAGTGCAACAGTGGATCTGGCGGCCGAAGCTGTAGGCGTTGAAGGTGCCAGAATATGCAAAACCATATCTTTCCTGAAGCCTGATAGTGCCGGAGCAATTCTGGTTCAGATGGCGGGAGACGGACGTATTAATAACAGAAAGTTCAAGAATCAGTTTGGTTTTAAGGCTAAGATGTTAAAACCGGATGAGGTTGTTTATTATACGGGACATGCTGTTGGGGGTGTCTGTGCATTTGGGATAGAACGGGATGATGTTGATATATACTGTGATGAATCCATGAAGAGATTTGAAACAGTATTTCCGGCCTGTGGTTCCGATAATAGCGCCATTGAACTGACAAATGATGAATTATATAAATACAGCAACGCCATCGGATGGGTCGACATCTGCAAGTTGCCGGGGGAGGAATAAATATGTGCGTAGCAATACCGGGCAGAGTTACGGAAATCGATGGACAGACTGCCAAGGTTGATTTTAACGGAAACAGCGTGAATGTAAATGTGGGACTGATTGAACCGAAGGTTGGTCAGTATGTTTTGGTGCATGCAGGTTGTGCGATAGAAGTGATGGAAAAAGAGCAGGCGCAGGAAATCATTCAGCTTTTTGCAGATCTGGAGGATCTGGCATAATGGACATCAGAGAAGTAATAAAATATCTTAACGCTTACGACGGTAAAGAACTGAAACTGATGGAGGTTTGCGGCACTCATACTGCCGCAATTTTCAAGAACGGGATCAGAGATCTTATCTCGCCGAAAATCAGACTGATATCAGGGCCGGGATGCCCGGTTTGTGTAACTCCAACAGCTTTCATTGATAAGTGTGTGGAATATGCCAGAAAACCCGGATATGAGCTTCTTACATTCGGAGACATGATGAAGGTACCCGGAACCGGTGGAAGTCTTTCTGAGAATAAGGCCGGCAGAGAGGATGGTACAAGGGCAAACATCACTTTAATGTATTCACCTTTTGATGCAATTGAAAAAGCAAAAGCCAACCCGGACATCATATATGTCATTGCTGCAGTGGGATTTGAAACCACAGCGCCTACGTATGCCCTTATGATTTCAGAGGCTAAACGTCAAGGCATAGAGAACATCAGGCTCGTGACTGCCCTGAAGACGGCTATTCCCGCCTTAGACTGGATTTGCGCTAATCAAAATGATATTGACGGATTTATCTGTCCGGGTCATGTGAGTGTAATTACTGGGGTTCACGTGTATGACGAGCTTGCAGAAAAATACGGCAAAGCATTTGTGGTATCTGGATTCGAGGCTGAGCATATTCTCCTGGCAATATACAGAATTGTAAGGCAGATTGAATCAGGAGAAGGGTATGTGGAGAACATGTATCCGAATGCAGTCCGGGGAGAGGGAAATCCAAGGGCCATGGCTGCAATTCATGAGGTATATGAACCGGGGCCTGCCATGTGGAGGGGTCTTGGAGTAATAGATGGCAGCGGACTCTATCTAAAAGAGGAGTATGCCCAATACGACGGCGGAAGCAGGGGCCTTGACTATGATATGGCCTTGCCTCATGGCTGCAGCTGCGGTGATGTAATTACGGGGAAGATCAATCCTGATCAGTGTCCTATGTTTGCAGCCGGAACCTGTACCCCAACGAATCCCTTCGGGCCTTGTATGGTTTCCAGCGAGGGGTCATGTGGAATATGGTACAGAAATAATCACTAAGGAGATAAGCATGAAAATTACAATGGCGCATGGAAGCGGAGGTAAGAGTTCAGCAGAGCTGATGGGAGATATCTTCGGGAAGCATTTCAGGAATCAGGTGCTTGATAAGATGGAAGATGCGGCAGTCCTTTCTGTAGGGGGTAAGATCGCCTGCAGCACGGACTCTTTCGTTGTAAGCCCACTGGTATTCAAGGGCGGAGATATAGGAAAACTATGTGTCTGCGGAACGGTAAATGATCTGCTGATGATGGGATCAGTGCCGAAATATCTGACCTGCGGTTTCATTCTGGAGGAAGGTCTTGATGTGGAAGTTCTGGATCAGATTGTGGAATCCATGGCCAGACAGGCCAGAGCTGCAGGAGTCATAATAGTAGCAGGAGACACTAAGGTTGTGGAGGGAAATGGCGGAATGTACATTAACACCACGGGTATCGGGGAAATACCTGAAGGTCGTTATGTGTCAAGCTCCAACTGCGAAGAAGGAGATTTGATTATATGTTCGGGCAATCTTGGAGATCATCACGCATGCATTCTCTCACACCGCATGGAAATAGAAAACAGCATCAGTTCAGACTGTGCCCCGCTTAATGATATAGTGGAAGCGCTTTATGAAGCGGGAATAAATGTTAAAACTATGAGAGATGTAACCCGTGGCGGTTTAGGGACAGTAATAAATGAAATTGCCGAAAGTTCATCCGTAAAGATCGAACTTGAAGAGGAATCCATTCCTGTTAACCCTGAAGTTAAAGGATTTGCAGATATCCTTGGACTGGATCCTCTGTATATGGGCAACGAAGGGAAGATGATTGCTGTTGTGCCTTGTGCCCAGGCGGAGGCGGCACTTTCTGCTGTAAGAGCTACAGAACACGGTGTGGATGCTCGGATAATAGGAAAAGTAAAGGCGGGAGAAGGCGCATATATAAAAACACACCTGGGTGCAACCAGGCGCTTTGATGTGCTATATGGAGAGGGTCTTCCACGAATATGCTAGTCGTCTTTCGTTCTCAAAAGACCAAAAACGGTAATCACTGCGCCGGCGACAATTAATAAGATTGCGCTGGCGTTTGAATGTCCGGGGAAATATCCCGTCTTGTATGCAATACCCATTATGCATATCATCATACCTGCAGCAGCCATAATGATATGTAAAAATTTCTTCCCATAGTTCATTTATTGTATTCCTCCATTATTTCTACCGATGCGCTGCAGCCCAGGCGGTCCGCTCCTGCATCTATCATTGTCAGGGCGTCCTTCAGAGTTCTGATTCCTCCTGAGGCCTTAACCAGGGCATTTATACCAACTGTGTCCTTCATCAGCTTCACATCTTTTGCGGTAGCACCTCCTGATGAAAATCCGGTAGATGTTTTCACGAAATCAGCTTCGCATTCCAGACATGATCTGCATGCCTGCACTTTCTCTTCATCATTGAGAAGACATGTTTCAATAATAACCTTCACAAGCGCACCATCTTCATGGCACATCTTTCCTATAGAGTATATTTCATCCTCAATATAAGCCCAGTTTCCGGCCTTTGCCTGCCCCACATTCATAACCAGATCTATTTCCTGAGCGCCATCCTCGAGGGCCAGCTGTGCTTCGTAGGCTTTGGCATTTGTTGACATGGCCCCAAGGGGAAATCCCACCACAGCGGCGACCTTAACACCGGTGTTTTCTTCAGAGCCCCAGGAAGCGCCTGCGGCATCTATGAAGCGGCGAACAGAAGTCACATGACTTCCGTTTACGCATACGGCAGCAAAATCCCAGGCCACCGCTTCGGAAACCAGTTTAAGTATATCGTTGGCGGTTGCATCGGCTTTCAGCAGGGTATGATCAAAATATTTGTTAAAAGCTTTCATGGGCAAACTCCTTGGAATCATCACTTGTGTTATAATTGTACCATAAAAAGTAAGGATAAGAACATGAAACCTGACATAAAAAGCCTTTATAAAATTCCGGATAATGATTATGATAAGCTATACAACATGCTTATGAATTCCTTTAAGAATTATGATAAACTATTAGGTGCTTACCCTGACTGGGATGACAGACAGGCAGCAATTGAAATGGTAATATCATATTATCTTGCCTATGACTGGAAATACGGTTTAGCATTAAGCCTGGATGAGAATCTCAACGAAGCACTTGTGATCTGCCATTCAGATGAAATGTCATATACCGATGCACAGATAAAAGCAGCGGACTGCATGAATGAAAGATTTCATTCGGCAGCGACAAGACTATCGGCTGAACAGGTGGGTTTCTGGTTTGACTTTTTTGATGAATTTGACAGGCAGGAAAGAAGCCTGGAGATTCCCAGACCTCATATTTATGTGGACTATCTGGCTGTCCGTGAAGACCTTCAGGGCCAGGGAAGGGGCAGCATAATAATTGAGAAGCTCAAAGAATATTCAGATGAAACAGGACTTCCGATTATGCTGTTCACAAACGGAGAAAAAGATGTAAAATTCTATCTGAAAAATGGTTTCAGAATCATCGGTGTAACGAAATCCGAAAAATTCAGATTTGAAAACACATACATGCTTTACGATGCTAAGAAAAGGATGGATTGATGAATCAGGATGAACTTCTGATAGGGAAGATAGAAGATAAAATAAATCAGGCTGATCTGAGATACATGCTTACCTGGGGGACCTTTCTGGACACTCATCAGAGAAAGGTCTGCGAGGATTACTGCAAGAGCAAAAGGCTTCCCGTAAAAGTGATATTCTATGGTGGCTATGAAGATGCAGAAAGATGCATACCGGTATTTCTGCCGGACTATGTAAAAATTCCTTCAGATGACCAGTATGTTGACATGCCCCAGGAGGTAACAGAGCTTCTGAAGGTGGTGAGAGTCAGTGCACCCAAGGGCAGCAGGCAGCTTTCCCATAGAGATTATCTGGGTTCTCTGCTGTCTCTGGGACTTGACAGAGAAGTAACAGGAGATATTCTGGTAAAATCTTCAGATGATAAAACAGCAGGGGGAGCTGATATAATTGTACAGGCGGAAATAGCGGATTTCATTGAATTGAATTATGCTAAGGCGGGTAGAACGAAGCTGAAAGTTGAAGTCCTGCCAATAGAAAAACTTGATGCGGGTACTGTAAAAATAGAGCAAAAGCAGGATACCGTAGCCTCCCTGAGGCTGGATAGCATTGTGGCGTCGGCCTTTGGACTTTCGAGAACTAAGGCCTCAGAAGCCATCAGGCGTGGAATTGTATCCGTCAACAGTCTGGAAGCCAATAAGCTTGACATGGAAATCACCCGGTCCGACAAGATCGTGATGAAAGGCAGAGGCAAAGTTATGCTGTCGGAAGTGGGGGGAACTAACAGAAAAGATAGAGTTCGTGTAACATTCAGCGTATATAAATAGCAGGAGAAAAAAGAGATGAAAATACCAGAGATATACAGCCAGAAGAACCGTGCAGGCAAACCGGTTTTTTCACTTGAGGTGTTCCCTCCAAAGAGAAAGAAGAATAAGGACTCCATTTATGAAGCGGTTGAGAAGCTAAAGATTACAAATCCTGACTTTATAAGCGTCACCTACGGTGCAGGGGGAAATATTGCAGACAATTCAACCTGCGATATAGCGGCTAATATCAAAAAAAATTTTGATATTGAAACAGTGGCTCACCTCACATGCATTAATTCAACAAGAGAAGATGTGAAGGTTATGATTCACCGTTTCAAGGATTCTAATATAGAAAATGTTATGGCTCTGCGTGGAGACATTGTTCCCGGAGAAGAAATAAAACGGGAATTTACCCATGCCAACGAACTTGCCATTGAAATACAGAGACAGTGTCATGATGATCTTGAAATACTGGGAGCCTGTTATCCTGAGGGGCACTACGAAAGTCAGAGTATCGAAGAAGATATTCAGAATCTGAAATACAAGATCGGTGCCGGAGTTAAAGTGCTTATTTCCCAGCTCTTTTTTGACAATGTAAAATTCTATGGATTCATTTCAAGACTTAGGGATGACGGAATCAGAGTGCCTGTTTCTGCCGGAATTATGCCTATCGTTAAATCGAGTCAGATTGAAAAGACTGTACAGCTTTCCGGAGCCTGTATGCCCCATGATTTTACCGAAATGATTGCTCTTTATGAACACGATAAAGAGGGCCTGTATTATGCCGGTATTGATTATGCAATAAGACAGTGCAGAGACCTGATAAATCATGGAACCGAAGGTGTGCACATTTACACGATGAATGACCCTCAGGTTGCCATAAAAGTATGGGAGGGTATAAGGGATTTGCTGTAAAAAAAATCAAAAAATGTGTTATAATACTATGCGTCTATCATATAGATAGGCTTCTTTTATTTACTTTAGGAAGAAGAAGTGGAAACAGAGAAAGAGTTCATGAAAACAATAATACTCGATGGAGCAACAGGAACTGAATACCAGCAAAGGGGTATGGAGCCGGGACAGGATTCAACGGCATTTGCCCTGGCCAATCCGGATGTGGTGTATGAGGTGGCTAAAAGCTATGCTGAAGCGGGATCGGAGTGTATCTACACGCCAACCTTTAATCTCAACAGACAGAAGGTGGACCGGTTAGGCTATAGCGTTGAGGAACTGTCAGGCAGATTGGCAGAACCGGTTCTTAAACTACGGAAAGAATATGCGGAAAAGGGAAGAATTCTTAAGGTTTTCTTCGATGTGGGCCCTCAGGGAGAAATGATTGAACCCCTTGGGAAACAGAAATTCGAAGATGCGTATGAGTTTTATGCTCTCGAAGCGAAAGCAGCGGAGAAACTGGGTGCAGATGCTGTTGCTATAGAAACAATGACGGACATCTATGATGTGAAGGCAGCGGTGCTGGCAGTGAAAGAAAATACCCGGCTTCCTGTGATTGTAACAATGTCATTTGAAGAGAATGGCAGGACTTTTACAGGAACAAGCCTTGAGGCAATGGCAGTCATCCTGGAGGGTCTGGGGGTTGACGCCATGGGAATAAACTGTTCTCTGGGACCGGTGCAGATTCTGCCTCTGATGAAGAAACTGAGAACATACACTAATATTCCCTTAGTGGCAAAACCAAACGCCGGCCTTCCTGATCCGGCAACGGGCGGCTACGACATTTCCTGTGAAGAATTTGTTGAAACTATGAAGGAATATGTGGATTCGGGAGTAGATTTTGTTGGGGGCTGCTGTGGAACCGATCCGAATTATATTCGCGGAATTGCTGAATATGTGAAGCAGAAGGATGGGGAAGCAGAAAGAGCTTTTGAACAGTCCGAAAGACAACTTAAAGTATGCAGTGC
>JAQVOT010000035.1 GCA_028702415.1 Eubacteriales bacterium | reverse complement strand
CGGAAGGGAATGCCGTTTATAAGATACAGAACAGGAGACTTCAGCAGATGGATTCTGGGTGACTGCCCTTGCGGCAGCTCCCTGAAAAGACTGGACAAGGTGGTCCCGGGAGAAGGAAGGATGGATAAGGGAAATGGCAGATAAGATTTCTTACATAGCACGTAAATTCATAGAGGAAGATGTTCCTTTCGCAATTGCAAAAGTAATTGCCACAAATGGCAGTGCGCCGCGCAAGCGTGATGCTGTACTCCTGATGAATTTTGAAGGAAAAACATGGGGTACTGTTGGTGGGGGTCTTCTGGAAGCCGAGACAGAGAAGCGTTGCCTGGAACAACTTCAGACAAAAGAAAAGATCAGAACCTACGAGTTCATGCTGGATGAAAAAAGATCCGGCGAAGGAGCTCTGGAAATGGCCTGCGGCGGAGATGCCACAATTCAGATTGAGTATATTGACCCACGGAACCCGGGCAGCTTCGTTGAGGACTTCAAGGGGTCCAGTCAGGCATTTATTTTTGGGGGCGGGCATGTAGCGCTGGCTCTTGACCCGGTACTTCGACATGTGGATTTCGAAACAACTATTATCGATGACAGGGAAGAGTATTCCAACAGTGAGCGCTTTCCTGATGCAAAAGCAACAATCGTCTGTGAAAATTTTGACCACTGCTTCGATGATATAGAAACAGATGAGGATAGTTTCCTTATTATCGTTACCCGTGGGCACAAGGGGGATTTGCAGGTTTTGCGTCAGGCACTAAAGAAACCTCACGCATACCTTGGCATGATAGGAAGCCGCAGAAAGAATGCCCTCTTGTATGAACAGCTTCTGGACGAAGGAGTTACATGGGAAGAACTGAACACTGTCTATTCGCCAATCGGTCTGGATATAAAATCAGAAACACCCGAGGAGATCGCAATAAGCATTGTGGCGGAGATCATCAGGGCAAGGGCTGAACATAATGAAGGCGCGGCGGCTACAAAACACGCGGAAAGTCTCAGCATGCTTCACGAATAAAAGGGCATATTCAAGAGGCTTATTAAAGTGACAGATTAAAAACATGATTATTGACATATAAAAAACGGACATTTTATGAAAATAGGATACGATAGAGAACAAAGTGAAAATTACAGAGAGAAATACGGCGCGGTGATTCTGGCTGCCGGTCTTTCATCCAGAATGAAAGCCTTCAAACCACTGCTTCCCGTTGCGGGAACCACGGCAATCGAGGGCCAGATTGATAGTGCAAAAGCAGCCGGCATCGACGACATTACCGTTGTGGTCGGACACAACAGAGAGGAACTGGAACCGGTGCTGAGAAATCGGGATGTTAGAATTGCCTTCAATCCCGACTACGAAACAGGCATGCTGTCTTCAATCAAGGCAGGACTGAAAGCCGCTGCTGAATCCGGTAAAGAAGGCTATCTTCTCATGCCTGTAGACTGCCCGCTGATCAGCGTCCGCGTAATGCGCGAAGTAATGAGTTCGGCTGTTTCCGAAATGAGTTCTGGTCTTGCTTGTGTTTCTGAAATGAGTTCTGGGGACGTGTCCCAAGACTCATTTGAAATGAGTCGCGGGACACGTCCCCAGAACTCATTTCGTCAGGGCAAAGCCGAAAACTCATTTCAAGCCTCATTTAGGGTTGCCACATTTGAAGGGAAAAAGGGTCACCCTCTCCTTGTGCCGGCAGAATATATTGATGAAATATGTGATTTTGACGGCGAGGGTGGTCTGGCTGCGGTAACAGACAGACACGAAGTTATCAGAGTTGAGACAGGCGAGGAAGGTTGCGTTCTTGACATGGATACTCCTGAAGGGTATGAGGATATCAAGAACTTTGTAGCCAGAGGTTACGCCAGAGAAAAGCTTGAGCTGCTTACTGCCAGGAAGCGAATATTCCTGGTGCGCCATGGAGAAACAGAGCAGCATGATGAGCCTTTGTTCATCGGTCAGTACGATGTGCCATTAAACGATGAGGGTCGCAGACAGGCCGAAGAACTCGGCCGGAAAATTGCTGAAGCCATGAGAGAAGACGTGGAAGCAGAAGTTCTTGGAATGGACAAATTCGGCAAGGAACCCATGCCTGCCATAGAAAGAATATACTGCAGCGATCTGACCAGAGCCAGGGAGACTGCAGAAATAATATGCAAAAAAGTAAACGATATTCTTCCTAATCCCGTTAATGTAAAAGCTTTAAGCGGCCTTCGGGAAATCAATCTGGGTCCATGGGACGGCAGGCCGGTAAGAGAGATTAAACAAGAGTACCCTGCAGAATACGAAAAGAGAGGACAGAACCTGATGACCTTCAAGATGAGAGGCTGCGGAGCTGAGAATTTCTACGACATGCAATATAGAGCTGTGGGGGCTTTGCGGGAACTGCTGAGATATGACGATGCGAAAGACATTATTATTGTCGCACACAGCGGCGTGTGCAGGGCTTTGGAACAGAACATCAATGGCCGCCGTGTTCACGACCGGTGGGAACCAATGGATAAGGGCAGCTTCAGAATCTTTGAACCATTTCCTCAGCAGCCTTCAGAGAAGGTTAACAGTGAAGACAAGCCCATGACATCAGACAGTTTGACCATGGAGGCAGTGCTTCAGTACTACGAATAGAAATCCCGCCGAATTGATGCCGGGACACTTGTCCTAAAACATTAAGCATTCAGAAACACAGGGAAAACTCAAAAACACAGCCAATATTCAGGCCTCACCGGAAGGGGTGGGGTCACTTTTTTTATCCGGCAAACTTGTGAGCAGTACCGCCACGATGATCAGTGTTCCGCCAATTATCATGGAGAGGGTAATCTCATCTCCAATGAGAAAATACCCGAACACACAGGCACAGGCCGGTTCAAAGGTATTGATTATGGATGCGCTGGTTGGACCGATAAGGCGAACACCTACGCAGTAGCAGAGAATTGCTATGAATGCACAGACAATGGCCAGTATAAGGATGTAGCCGAACTGGGCTGCATTTGCAGTAAACAGGTCATTTCCGCTAAACAGGCATCTGAAGAAATTAAAGGCAGCCGAAGCGGCAAGCACATATCCCGGAGTAACCAGAGGGTGAAGACCCTCAAGCTTATCTGAAGATATTTCAATAATATATACGGTGTAGCAGAGAGAACAGAGAAATGCGAACAGAACACCGATAATTGCGATTTTCATGTCAGGGGACCAGACAATCAGGCCCATTCCCAGTAGAGAGAGAATCACGGCAATGATCTTCGCTGCCCGGACTTTTTCTTTGCCACGAAGCATCTCGATGGCGATTACAATGGCCGGGTAGGTAAAGGAAATAATAGTGGCCAGGGATCCGCTAATATAATCAAATGCCAGATACAGCGTGGTTGCAATCCCTATATATGAAATCATGATTACAATCATAGGTTTCAAGGCACCGTTCCTGAGTCTGAAATCTATCCTGCGGATGAAGATCAGCGCCCACATCAGGACAGCTGCATAAAGGAATTTGTCAAAAAGCAATGTTTCGGTCTCGACTCCAACGGCGAAAGCCTTAAATGAAAGAGATGGAATGAGACCGTAAGCAAGGGTTGTAATTATGATGCATATTGTGCCAATAACTTTTCTGTTTTTCATGACATTATTGTATCACAAAATCATGGGGAAATTAAAATACTAGTTGATGCCATCAAAAAAATATCAGGCGTAATCTTAAAAAAGGATCCAACCCAATCATGAAAACCCAAACTTATCTTATTCTTAAAAACTCAAGGTATTGACAGGCCCGGAGCGAAAGGCTATACTCGTATCGTAAACAATTAAAGAATCTGTTTCAGGGCGGGGTGAAAGTCCCCACCGGTGGTGAAAGTCCACGACCCCATGCAAAGGCAGACATGCATTTGCACGGGTTGAGCAGGCGCGATTCCTGCACCGACGGTTATAGTCCGGATGGAAGAAACAAGAAAGCTTTTTGTGTGTTTCGGCGCGCAGACTTAGCGAGTATTTTCCCTGATTTTATATCGGGGTTTTTATTTGGGGCAGATTCGAAGACGGCCGTAAGGCCGGAAAAAGAATCGGAGGTTAAAATGACAGAAACTATTAACACAAGTACAAACAAGTATTCCGCGAAGATTATTGCGAAGATGGGAATGATGGCGGCCATAGCATGCGTGTTCGGGCTGTTCAGATTTCCAATCCTGCCAATGGTGCCCTTCTTGACTTATGATTTTGCAGATATTCCTATTATCATTTCTGCATTTGCATTTGGTCCGGTGGCAGGGCTGCTGATCACACTTGTAGTAAGCTTCATTCAGGCATTCCTGCTGGGTGGAGACCAGCTCTATGGATTTATAATGCACGTGCTGGCTTCAGGTACATTCGTGCTTATTGCTTCCTTGATCTACAGGCAGCGCAAGTCAAAGAAGGTAGCAATAATAAGTTCGGCAATCGCTACTGTTGTGATGATCATCGTAATGGGAATCGCCAACTATTTCGTAACACCATTCTACTATGGTGGCGAAGCAATGAGGGACGTTGTGGTGCAGCTGATGCCTTTCATTCTGCTCTTCAACCTGATCAAGGGGGTGGCAAACTCGCTTATAACATTACTGATTTACAAGCGTATTTCACCCTTCCTGCATAAGAAGTAAGGACTTTACACCTCAAGTCAAAGGAACCGGGGCGGTATGCGTTGGTTCCTTTTTATGTTATAATCAATAAGTTATGGAAACAAAAACAATTCGCATCAATAATGAACAGGAAACCGCCAGTTTCGGATACGAACTGGGCCGCAAAGTGCAGCCGGGAACGGTAATTGCACTGATTGGGGATCTTGGAACGGGCAAGACAACTCTGACTAAAGCCATCGCCAGGGGGCTGGGAATCCATGAGCTTATTACCAGCCCGACTTTTAATATCGTGAAAGAGTACAGAAGTGGCAGACTTCCGCTCTTTCATTTTGATGTTTACAGAATCGGTGATGTGGATGAAATGTTTGAAATCGGCTACGAAGAGTATTTCTTCGGTGAAGGTGTCTGCGTCGTTGAGTGGGCGGATATAATAGAGGAAATTATTCCGGAGGATGCCCTGGTGATTCGGATAGGCTACGGGCCGACCGAAGGTGAGCGAATATACGAGATTGAACAGGCATAAGGTAAGAAAATAAAGGACATTGAACAGGCATAGTGATATGCCGGGAGACTAATTTAAAGATGAACATTCTGGCAATTGAAACGACAGGGGCATACGCATCGGTGGCTTTTGCAAAAGCTGACCGGGGCCATGTGCAGATAATAAGCAGGATAAACGGGCAGGACAGGTTCTCACATCTGCAAAATCTGGCACCTCAGATACAGCAGGTTCTGGATGAGGCAAACCTGGCAGTGGGCGACCTGGACCTTATTGCCGTATCAAAGGGCCCGGGTTCATTTACCGGAATCAGAATCGGCGTGGCCACCGCAAGGGCTCTTTGTCAGGCATTGGATCTTCCATGCGTGGGCGTTCCAAGTCTGGAGGCTCTTGCCATGAGAGCAATGCCCGGGGAAATTGCCCTCGGAACCGGTGCCGCAGCCAATTGCCGACAGATTGAAGCGGATGCCCAACAAACCTCAGAGAATTGCCGGAAGATTGCGGCGGATGACTCGCAGAGCCCAGAGAATGGCCGCTGGGATTTGGGAAATACCCTGATCTGTCCTATACTGGATGCCAAAAGAAGTCAGGTCTACGGTGGAGGATATTACATAAGAGATGGATTCCCCGTCGAAGAGGTTAAGGCCGGTCCCTACACACTGGAAGAATTCATGGAGGCTGTCAAAGACTACGACGAAGTTCTCTTCATGGGGGACGGCGTGGACAAATATGGCGATGAAATACTCAGGGTGCGGACAGGCAGAACTGCCTTTGCACCGGAAGAAATACGCTACCAGGACGCATGGTCAGTTGCCCTTCTTGGATGCAAAATGCAGACCGAGGGAAATACGGTGGCCTTTGACAAACTGCAGCCCGAATACATGCGAATGGCTGAAGCGGAGCGCAAACTCAGAGAGAAACAGGGAAAGTAAATGGCTGAGGTAATCATCAGGCAAGCGGAGCCAAAGGATGCGGCTGACATCTTTGAAATAGAGAAACTCTGTTTTCCGGATCCCTGGAGCGTGGATTCGATACTGTTTGAACTCGAACAAAACCCGAGAGCTTTTTATGTGGTGGCGGAACACAGCGGCAGTGTTGTTGGGTATGCGGGCCTCTGGTGGATTGAAGACGAGGGGCATATAACCAATGTGGCAGTAAAGCCGGGCTATAGAAACCGCAAAATCGCTGAGGGCATAATCGGGACGCTTATTGAGCACACCAGCCGGGAGGGAATCAGACATTTCACCCTGGAAGTGCGCAGGAGCAACGTGGCGGCCATAGGGTTATATGAGAAGTTCGGTTTCAGCGTGGAAGGCCTGCGAAAAAACTATTACAGATTTGAAAAGGAGGACGCCCTTATTATGTGGCGTCATGAAGAATGATAAAGGGAAAATTTGCAATTCTGGCAATCGAATCGAGTTGTGATGAAACTGCGGCAGCGGTTGTCCTGGAGGGCCGGGAGGTTCTCAGCAATGTGATTTCATCTCAGATAGAAATACATAAGGCATACGGGGGAGTGGTGCCGGAGATAGCATCAAGACATCATTTGAACAATGTGAACTGGGTGTGTCAGCAGGCGCTGGACCAGGCCTCAGAGACTCTGGCGGCCATGGACGCGGGTGAGACATCGGTAATCAGCGATGCAGCCTTGAAGGAAGGCGGCTCGGGAGGCGGGCTTAGCATGGATGACATCGATGCCATTGCCGTTACCTATGGGCCCGGGCTGGTGGGAGCTCTTCTGATCGGGCTGGCAACTGCCAAGGCATATGCCCTGGCAATGGGAAAGCCCCTTATCGGCGTGCACCATATCCACGGCCACATATGCGCCAATTTCATCGAGCACAAGGACCTGAAGCCACCTTTTATGGCGCTGGTTATTTCCGGCGGTCACACCAATATTGTGGAAGTTTCGGATTATAACGAATATCAGGTTCTGGGAGGCACCCGTGATGATGCGGCCGGAGAGGCCTACGACAAGGTTGCCCGAGTGCTGGGTCTGGGTTATCCGGGAGGTCCCCTTATCGATAAAATCGCAAAATCAGGCAATCCTGAAGCGGTGGAATTCAAGAGAGTCTTTCTGGAGAAAGACAGCTTTGATTTCAGTTTCAGCGGAATAAAGACGGGGGTTCTCAACTACGTGAACTCAGAAAAACAGGCGGGCAGGGAAATAAATGTTCCTGATGTGGCAGCCGGGTTTCAGCAGGCGGTTCTGGATGTAATCGTGACAAAGACAGTGACTGCCGCAATTCAGATGAATAAAGATAAAATCGTTATGGCGGGAGGCGTTGCAGCAAACAGTCGTCTCAGAGAAATGCTTCAGGCAGAGTGCGACAAGCATGGAATCAGCTTGTATCATCCCTCGCCAATCCTCTGCACAGACAACGCGGCGATGATTGGCTGCGCTGCATATTATAACTACAAAGCGGGCAAAATCAGCGACCTGACCCTGGACGCGATACCAAACCTTCCACTGTAATTATGTGAGTTCTGATGAGTTTTCGGACACGTCCCCAAAACTCATTCGAATGAGTCTTGGGGACGTGTCCGAAAACTCATCAAGAACTCATTTTGGGGACGTGTCCGAAAACTCAATAAGGAAGCCATAATATAATTGATATAATTTTTATAACGAAATGATAGTAATTTCAGCAAAGAATCTGACAAAGGAATATGATGGATCGAATGTTATCCTGGATGGCATTTCTTTTCATATCAACAAGGGTGACAGGGTAGGGATTATCGGAATAAACGGTGCCGGTAAAACTACTCTTCTTAAAATACTTGCAGGGCAACTGGAATGCGATGATGGAGAATACTTCATTTCTAAGGATCTGAGAACAGGTTTTCTGCAGCAGGACGCGGGCTTGGATTCCGAGAGAACTCTTATAGAGGAAGTCAACAAGGTCTTTGAACATTTTCCGGAAATGGAAGAGGAGATGAGCAGTCTTCTTGAGACGAGTCATGACGGTACTGATCTTGAGTCCTTGCACAGATATGAACATATTAGGGACAGATATGAACGGATGGGGGGATACCGGTATCAGAGCGAAATCAGGGGCGTGCTTTCAAGCATGGCTTTTGATGAGAGCATGTACAACAAGAAAATCTCCACCCTGAGCGGCGGTGAGAAAACCAGGCTGGCTCTGGCGATTCTTCTCCTGGAAAAACCGGACATTCTGATGCTGGATGAACCAACAAACCATCTGGACATAGGCACCCTCAAGTGGCTGGAGCAGTATCTGAAAAGTTATAACGGGACCATGATTCTCGTTTCCCATGACAGATATTTTCTGAATGAAACCGTAACGCGAATTTTTGAAATCGAAAACAGACATCTTAATATATACGAAGGAAACTACAGCTTCTATGCGGCAGAACGCAAAAACAGGCGAGAGGCTGAAATGCGCAGATATGAGAAGCAGCAGAAGGAAGTGGAACGTCAGGAGGAAATGATCCGCAGATTCAAACAGAGGGGCACCGAGAAACTGGCCAAGAGGGCCGCTTCCCGGGAGAAGAGACTTGCTGCTATGGATTTAATGGAAAGACCCGACGGTGAACACGGCAAACTTAAACTGAACTTCCAGCAGAATTTCCAGAGCGGAAAGGATGTTATTCTGGCGGAAGACCTTTCAAAAAGCTTTGGATACGGAATCAACAGAGTTGAACTGTTCCGAGGTGTTAATCTTGACATCAAGAGGGGGGAGAGAGTATGCATCGTTGGAGACAACGGCATAGGCAAGACCACTCTCATCAAAATGCTTATGGGAAACCTGGTGGCAGTAACGGGTAGGATCAAAGTCGGACACAATGTGCAGTTCGGATACTACGACCAGGGACAGCATCTTCTAAATGACGACAATACCGTGATCCAGGAACTGCAGAATGCCTACCACTTATACAGTGAAGGTGAACTGAGAAATATACTTGGAAGGTTTCTGTTCAGGGGTGAGGATGCTTTTAAGGAGGTAAGGGCTTTGAGTGGTGGCGAGCGTGCCAGGCTGTCTTTGCTTAAACTTATGATGTCCGGAGCCAACACCCTGATACTTGACGAGCCCACCAACCACCTTGACATTGAGTCAAAGGAAATTTTTGAAGAAGCACTGATGGACTTCCCGGGAACCTGTATTATTGTTTCTCACGACAGATATTTTCTCAACAGGATTCCCACGAGAATAATGGAGCTGACTTCGGAGGGCCTTGTCAATTATCTTGGCCGTTATGATTACTATGTTGAGAAGAA
>JAQVOT010000034.1 GCA_028702415.1 Eubacteriales bacterium | reverse complement strand
CCTGCTTTTTTCATATTTATGTTTTTGATTATTAAAGGAATTTTTCTTATAAAACGTTAATGACACGAATCGTATCATTGTTGTGACGAAGGGATTCTACCATTTCTAAGACTCCGATGTTAACGTATTGTCAGGCAAAGGCCAACACAATACGAAAAGAATGGAGTCTCAAATATGAAAAAAAGAAATCAAATCAATTTTATAGCAACGGGCGGTTTGCTAATTTTGTTTGTCCTCTACACAATATCACTTATGTACATTGATGTGAAGCCAATTGGTCCGGAGGATTCCTTAGTTGCGTTTGCAACAATAAACGGTTCAGTGCAACGTCTATTTAATGTTAATATGCTTCTCTACAACATAACCGATTGGTTGGGGCTTGTTCCGATTATAGTTGCACTGGGATTTGCAGTTTTAGGACTTGTGCAATTAATTAAGAGGAAAAGCCTTTCACGTGTGGATAACAGTATTCTTGTACTGGGCGGGTTCTATCTGCTTGTAATTGCGGCTTATCTGTTTTTTGAGTATAATATTGTGAATTATAGACCGGTGCTCATCAATAGTATTTTGGAAGCATCGTATCCGTCCTCAACAACTATGCTTGTGATGTGCATTATGCCCACCGCCATGATGCAGTTTCATCGTTTAATTCAAAACAAGACAGTAAGAATTGTTGTAAACATTCTTTGCGGTGTTTTTGCGGTCTTTATGATTGTCGGACGTATGCTATCAGGTGTTCACTGGTTTACGGATATTTTAGGCGGCATACTGTTGAGTAGCACGCTTATTATGCTATACTACTCAGTCAATGTGTATATCGAATTTAAACAAATACAACAACCAGGTAATTTTGAGGAAAGCGATTAACTCATAGTTAGCAAATTCCGATTTTGCTGTGTTTCTAAACAAAAAATAGCACAAGGCACCCTACGTTGTAATTTCGTAGAGTGCCTCTTCGTTTTTATGCTTATTCATCAACATCCACCGTCAAGCCGGATTTGAATTTCACGATGAATTTATCCTCAAAGATGGTTACCCTTACTCCTGTATGGATACATTAGAACAATCGATGTTTCTTATTCAGCGTTCTGGGTGTCAGTGGCAAGTTTTTTGAATTTTACCATCAACAGCGCAACAAATACCGCCCAAGGAATGAGAGACAGTAAAGAAAAAACCATTCCTAACATACCTGCCGATGATGGTACAATCATAAAAATTCCGGAAGCTAACCCCCACAAGCCAACCGACTTTTTAAACTTGCTGCTTTTGATGATTGCACAGGCAAACAACAACAGGCTTATGGTACTTAAAATATAGTATACATTAAAGGATGTACCCGTATAGCCGGCCATTACAGCTTCTCCGGCTGCCAAATATATAGTTTGCTGTTCTGGCAGCGCCTGAAAATATTGGTTGCTCAGAGTCAGCATTTCAAAAGCAGGATTAGACGGATAATAACATGCAATGCCAATTAAGCCGAGTATTAATGCCAAGAGTACAGTAACGGGTCTTTCTTGGTATAAGAGGATAAAGATGGCTAAATAAATTATTACAAGAATTATATTGTTAAAAAGGTAAAGGAAATCCAAACTCAGCAGTCCAAAAAACGGATTTTGATGATAAAGTTCAAAGAATCCTTTAACAGTATCAGGTGGCGGTGAAATCACATAAATAGCGATTTGTAACGGAATAATAATAAGCATTGCTAAAGCTAAGAAATGGGCGGCGCGATAGAGCTGTTGAAAGTTGACTTTGAAACCTTGATCCATAAGATAAAACCTCCTTAATAATTTCCCTTATTCTTTTTGAATAAGTAATTTGCAAGTTTTATAAGCTCATCTTTGATGTCTTCTTTTTGTGTAGCACCATTGGATGAGAAACTCAGCATGATCATCCCTTGTAAGGCGTAAATGATAGTCTTGGCTACAACTTCAATATCCTCAGTTTGAATAATACTTTCCTGGATTAACCTTATAAAGGATGTCTGCCACATGCCGTGAAATCGTTGCTCAAGCTTTTGATAACTGTCATCTCCCTCCGGCTGAACAAAAGGATAAAAGTAAAAAAAACGGAAAATATTCGGGTGTTTAAAAAAGTAGTCTGTATAGCAGAAAAAAGCGTCAAGAATTTCTTCCACAGGATCATCCTTTTTAAAGGAAATGGATGTAAGCTCCGTAATCATATCCTCAATCATGTCGAGACGTAATGTCCACAAGAGAGTATTCACATCCTTAAAATAATAATATAGATTGGTATGTGAATATCCTGTTACTTCAGCCAAATATCGAACAGTAAAGGCTTCGTGCCCTTTATCAAGGATGATGTCTTTCGCAGCTTCGATGATTTCTTTTTGAGTACGTTCTTTTTTCGTTTGCTTCATAGAAACCTCCAAATATTTTAACTAAGGTGAAATAATTTACCTTAGTTAAAATATACGGCATATAAATTGATATGTCAAGAGCCCATATAAATATTTTATAAAAAGCACTCTACAATAATTACAGCGTAGAGTGCCCTGTTAATCTTCAAACCTTATTCCTCCACATCCACCGTTAAGCCGGACTTAAATTCCACGGTGAATTTGACCTTTTATTTTCGGGACCGGCAATTATGCTTGCTGATCCCAGTATTCAGTTTCATGCTCATTTGGAGTCTTTTAGCCAATCAAGCCATGCGGTATACGATTGCTGTATAAGTTCTTAATGTAATTATGCTCTAAGAAACTTTGAATACCCAATAATGGTTATTATCGGAATAGCATCAAAATGGCTGTAAATGTTGAAATACTAATATTTACAGCCATTTTTCTATTATTACATGGCATCGTGTTTCCATTAAGAAACTATCATAAATGGGAAGTACACATATTGACAATAAGAACAAATGTTCGTAAAATAACCATACAGAAAGGAAGTGCAATTATGAAGTTGCTGGCGAAGCCTGTTGACGCTATGGTTGTTTTTCGGACGGCAGGGGAATATCCAATACCATACAAGTTCAAGGTTGAGGAAAATGGAGAACAAATAACCGTATTTGTCCATCAGATTATTAAGGCTACAAAAACAAAAGTCTGTGGCGCAGAGAATATTGTTTATGAGTGCCAGAGTACAATAAATGGTCATGAGAAACGTTTTGAGTTGAAATATTTCTGCTCCAGATGTCAGTGGCAGCTATACAAGATATGATTTAATTTTTCTTAGTATAGTTCATAGAAGAACATAGAGCAGAGTATGAAGCGTGGTCTATTAGGTAATTATCTTCAATAAATGATTACAAAGAGTTGTGCACGGATTATGCCCCATCCATGGTGTATAATGTAACTGTAAAAACCTTGTGAAAGAACCCTGTGAATATTATCTAAAAGGATACTCTTTATAGAGGGACGAAAGATTTCTCATATTCTTCGTCCTAGTGAAGGGAAAGAGATATGAAAAAAGTGCTGGTTATTATTCTTCTAATATTGGCCCTTATTGTAGCTACGGGATATTACTTTTCTGTCCCGAAGATTACTTTGCATGGTGATAATCCCATAGAGGTGACCATGAAGGATGGTTATCATGAGCCCGGCTTCGAAGCAAAACTTGCATTCAAGGATATCACAGCCCATGTTGTGGTGGATTCGGAGGTGAACGATAACAAGGTTGGGAGTTATACTGTCACATACACGGTGGATTATCTTGGGAAATCAGCAGAAACAGAACGTCAGGTAAATGTGGTCGACAGGGAACCGCCGGTTATCTCATTGAAAGAGGGCAAAAGCATCACCATAAGATCATACAGCCAGTTTAATGATCCCGGACATTTGGCAATGGACGATTCGGATGGTGATGTTACTGAAAATGTCCAGGTGAAGGGCTATGTTGATACATACAACAAAGGCAAATACTACATCTCATATCAGGTTTCCGATTCCTACGGTAATGAGGCGAAAGTAAACCGCGAAGTTATTGTTGCTGGAGAGCCGATTAAAAAAATAGAAAAGGTGATCTATCTTACATTTGACGATGGTCCAAGTGATACTGTCACTTCCAGGATACTGAAAACACTAAAAAAATATGATGTACCGGCAACCTTCTTCATTCTTGATTATGGACAGAACGAAGAAAAAATAAAAATGCTGAAAAGAGCAATCAACCAGGGCTGCACCATCGGCCTTCACGGATATTCACATGACTACGGCAAAATCTACAGCAGCACCACTGCTTTTATGGACAACATCACCAGCCTAGATGCAAAGATTCAGAAGGATTTGGGATACACACCCTTTGTTATCAGATTCCCGGGAGGAAGTTCTAATACTGTCAGTCGGAACTATGAAAAAGGAATTATGAGTCAGCTTGTTAAAGCGGTCCAACTGGAAGGATACATGCACAGTGACTGGAATGTGGATTCAAATGATGCTTCAGCAAACAGTGTCAGCGCCGAGAGGATTGTGTCTTCAGTGAAAAAGGAATGCTCGGAGGATACATATAATGTCATACTGATGCATGACAGTGCTTCCAAAGAAACCACGGCGGATGCCCTGCCGGAAATCATCGAATGGGCCCTGGAAGAAGGCTACACCTTTAAAGCGATGGAAAAAGGCGGGCCTACCATTCATCAGCGTGTGAATAATTAGTTTACGATGGAGATAGAAAATTGAGACATCACTCTATACTACCGGTGAAAAAGGCGGCAATCCTCTGGATTATTTCAGAGGATTTTTCATCTGGCAAATATGTTTCGTCCGGGCAGGTAAATCTGTTGTAGTTTCTGTACCAGATTCGATGCTGATGAGGGGTGTGGCCGTGTTTTCTGCGGAACTCACGATAAAAAAGTTTAGGGTCCGAAAAACCACAGGCGTATGCGATATCAGGAACAGGCATATCCGGCCTGCACAGAAGCAAATGCTCGGAATGATAGACCCTGATCTCGTGAAGGAAGTTCTGGAAAGTTTTAAGGTATGTGGTTTTAAAAAACTGAGACATGTAGTTATAATTTAAATGCTCAATCTGGCAGATATCATTCATCGTAATTTTCTCGGCGTAGTGCTCCAGCATGTAGGCGATTATGTGTTCGAATCTGTCATGCATCTCGCGTGAGTAAGTATCGTCCAGATTGATGTCATTGAAGTACTGGAAGGAATCACGCAAAGTCTGGAGAACCCGGGATGCAAGGGATGCAATCCTGTCTTTGGAGTCCGCCCGGATTGCAGTAGAAACCCCGGCTGTGTTCGTGTGAAGCCATTCATACAGCAAGGCCCACAGCAGTTCGCGCAAACGGTCAAGGGCAAGTTTCCTCGCCTTGTCTATGCCATCGCTGCTGCACACATAGTAAAGGAGCTCGTAGCCTTTATCGGCAAAAAGAGGATGTGCAAGATTGAAATGGAACGAAACCGTCAGATTATCAGAAGCATCGTCAGCAGAGGTTACAGTATGAATGTCAAAGGTGTCGGCTTCCTTGATGTCTCCTTCATGCAGAATGTGTTTCTCATGCATGCTGTAGACTTCGACTGTTCCTTCAAGGCACATGATGATTTCCAGTTCACTGCGGTGATAATGAGGCATCTGCCTCCCGGCACGGTAAATGGAAACAGAAACCGGGCTGTAGTATGAAAAGGCTATTGATTGTTCCTCTGCCAGGGCAGGTCGAGCTTCTTTGTTTGACATTCTGCAAAACCTAAAAAAATGGTTGTAATTTAAGCAAATTATACTGAAATGTGTGGAATATGTCTATTTTTTTGATAAAGAATGAAGATTATAATAGATGTAAGATATGAATCTTATTTAAAAAGGAGTGGTAATATGATTACAGATAAGAAAAGTCCATACAGATTGGTCACGGTAGAGGAGTTGGCAAAGCTCAGAGAAAGAGAGGACAGAATTTTTAACGAGAGAACGCCAAAGAGCAGGGAGGCTTTTGCAAAAGCCCACGAAAACCTGCTGGATGGAGTTCCAATGCCCTGGATGGCAGACTGGGGGACAGATCACCCGGTATTCCTGGAAAAGGCCAAGGATGAGAAATGCTGGGATATTGACGGGAACGAATACATAGATTTCTGTCTGGGAGACACAGGAGCCATGTTCGGTCACTCCCCTGATGCAACAGCCAGGACAATAGCTGAAAGAGGGGCCATGGGAATCACAACCATGATGCCTACTCTGGACAGCCTGGAAATAGGTAAGGAACTCAGCAAGAGATTCGGACTGCCTACATGGCAGGTGGCCATGACAGCAACAGAGGCAAACAGATATGTCATCCGTAATGCCAGAACACTTACAGGCAGACCTAAGATCCTGGTTATGCAGGAATGCTATCACGGAAGTCTCGATGAAACTCTGCCGCACATCGGTGAAGACGGCAAGCTCTGTCTGAGGTCCCATTTTGATTCAAATCCCGGTCTCCCAAAAGACCTGCTCACAAGGGTAGTTGAATTCAACGATCTTGAGGCCATGGAAAGAGAGCTGGCTCACGAAGACGTAGCTGCGGTTCTGCTGGAACCTGTCATGACAAACTGCGGAATGGTACTGCCTGATGAAGGATACCTGGAGGGTGTCAGGGCACTTTGCGATAAGTATGGTTCCTACATGATTATTGACGAGACACACACTCTGTCAGAGGGTTATGGCGGATACACAAGAGCACATAATCTGAAGCCTGACTTCGTTACTATGGGTAAATCCATCGCAGGGGGGATACCTATTGCGGTTTATGGTTTCACCAAGGAAATCACGGACAGGATTGGCGAGATGTACGGCGATGGCGGAGTATCCGATCCTATGGGAATCGGCGGAACTCTCGCAGCCAACCAGTTTGCCATTGCATGCATGAGAACTCAGCTGGCAGAAGTTGCCACAGAAGAAGCCTTCGACAGGATGTTTGCGGGGCTGGCAAGACTTGCTGACGGGCTGGAGGCCGTTCTGGCAAAACACAATGTGCCATGGAGTCTCACAAGATCCGGAGCCAGATGTGAGCTGCAGTTCATGCCGACAATGCCTCTTAACGGGACAGATGCCAAGGAAAACTTCGACTGGGATCTCATGTACTACACTCATATTTACCTGCATAACCGAGGCATCATTATCACACCATTCCACAACATGATGCTGGTGTCGCCTGTTACTACAGATGAAGATATTGACAGACTGATTCATGGATGGGATGATTGTATTGCAGAACTGGTTGAAATAGGAACATATAACAGATAGAAACGGCAAACTTGGTAGCCAATGTATTGTGCAAGCGCGAAGGCCCTATTGTCTGTGGGGCTAACGCTTTAAAGATAAATTAGTATTAATGACGAAGGAAATATCATAGGAGGTGCCATATGGCTAAATTATCATTCTGTCCTTGTACGGACGAAACATGTGAGTTCAACCCTGCAAATCATGACCAGGGGTGCAATCTCTGCGTTGAGGATAGTGTAAAGTGCAGAGAAATTCCAAAATGCTTCTTTAAGGCTGCAGGCGGGGATATCGACACAATTGAAGATTGGAGCTTTGAGATGTTTGCAAAAACAGTAAATGACCGGAAGTAATGGAGGGAGCTTATGTTCAGAGAAGTAAGCAGAAACAGTAAGCAGATTCTGTCACCTGAAATATGCGATGGAATTCTGAGAAAAGCAACATCAGGGGTTCTTTGTCTTCTGGGGGACGATGACTATCCTTATGGAGTTCCGATGAGTTTTGTTTATGACAAGGGGAAACTTTATTTTCATTGCATGACCAAAGGGCATAAAATTGACGCAATGAAAAAACATGAAAAGGCCTGTTTTACAATTATTGAAACTGACCAGATTGTTGCCAGCGAGTGGACTTCATATTTCCGCAGCGTCATCGTATTCGGCAGAACAAAGATTATTGAAGATGTTGAGACAAAGAAATACGCCCATAATCTTCTAATTGAAAAATACAGCCCTGATTTCAAAAAGGGAGCCGAAGAAGATCTGATGAGCAGAGTGGATTCTGTAGGATTCTTCGAGCTTGATATTGAGCATATTTCTGGTAAGGAGGCAATTGAATTTGCCGAAAAGAGATAAAAAATGAGGGGAGGATTGTTTACAGAAAGGAGAAATAAATGACAAGAAAACCCTTTATTCATCCTTATATTCCGAATTCAGTTCCTGAAATAAGACAGGAAATGATGAATTTTATTGGGATTAAGGATACAGAAGAAATCTATGGAGAGATTCCTGAAGAACTGAGGTTCCGTAGAGATCTGGACCTGCCCGAACCAATCAGGTCAGAGGCAGAATTGAGAAGGCATCTTGAAAAGCTGCTGGACAAGAACACAAGCTGCAAGGAATACCTTTCATTCCTTGGTGGTGGATGCTGGCAGCATTATGTTCCTGCGGTTGTTGACGAGGTAGTTAACAGAGCAGAATTCGTAACTGCTTACTGTGGAGGTACTTATTCTGACCTTGGCAAATTTCAGGCAAGATTCGAATTCTATTCAATGATGGGTGAAATGCTGGGAGTTGAAGCGGTCAGTGAACCGATCTACGATTGGGCAACGGCAGCAGGTTTTTCACTGAGAATGGCATCGAGAATTACCGGCAGAAATGAAGTGCTGATTCCTGCACAGATCTCACCTGACAGATTGGCTGTAATAAAAACACTTTGTCAGCCTGAAATTATGGATAATAGCGTGCATATTGTTCCTGTAGCATATGACAGGGAGACAGGAAGACTGGATATGACTGACCTTAAAGCGAAACTCAGTGACAGGACTGCGGCAGTATATTTCGAAGTCCCGGGTTACTTCGGTGTTATCGAAGACAATCCTGAGGAAATCACAAAAGCCGCTCACGATGCAGGTGCAATTGCAATTGTTGGTGTAGATCCAATTTCATTGGGAGTGCTTGAGGCCCCAGCAAATTATGGGGCAGATATTATCTGTGGTGATCTGCAGTCACTGGGAATTCACATGTACTGTGGTGGTGGGCAGTCAGGCTTTATTGCGATGAAGGATGAAGAAAAGTTTGTCGCCGAATGTCCGCTGGCATGCTACACCATAGTGGAAACAGTTGACGGCAAATATGGCTATGCGGAAATGCTGCCGGAAAGAACTTCATATGAAGCAAGGGACAAAGGGAAAGACTGGGTTGGCACAGCATCAGGACTGTGGACTATCGCAGCAGCAGTTTACATGTCTCTGATGGGGCCTCAGGGAATGGTTGAAATCGGCGAAACGCTGATACAGAATGCCAATTATGCTAAACAGCTTTTGTCTGAGATACCTGGAATCAAGGCAGAATTCAATTCCACCTTCAAGGAATTTGTTCTGAACTTCGATGAAACCGGAAAAAGCGTTGCAGAAATCAATAAGGCCTTAGAAGCAAAAAAGATTTTTGG
>JAQVOT010000033.1 GCA_028702415.1 Eubacteriales bacterium | reverse complement strand
CACCTTACAGGAAATCAAAGTAATAGGTATTGGTGGAGGCGGATGTAATGCAATCAACAGGATGATTGAAGCCGGGATGAAGGGCGCTACTTTTGTAGCAATTAATACAGATAAACAGGCTCTGGCCAAAAACAGGGCAGAGACAAAAATCCAGATCGGAGAAAAGCTGACAAAGGGACTGGGTGCAGGCGGAAACCCTGAGATCGGTCAGAAATCAGCAGAAGAAAACATTGAGGATCTGGAGAAGTTCATTGCCGGTTCCGACATGATATTCGTAACATGCGGGATGGGCGGAGGAACAGGAACAGGTGCAGCTCCGATTATCGCCAAGATTGCCAAGGACATGGGAATCCTGACGGTTGGCGTTGTTACCAAGCCATTCAGATTCGAAGGAAGAAAAAGAGGTGAACACGCTGAACTGGGAATCAAATTCCTAAAAAAGTACGTTGACTCTCTGGTGGTAGTTCCAAACGACAAACTTCTTGAGACCGTATTAGAAGAAACATCTCTTCTGGATGCATTCTCGATGGCAGATGATGTGCTCAAGCAGGGTGTTCAGTCAATTTCAGATATTATTGTGGATGATGCACTTATCAACCTGGACTTTGCCGATGTTACTACAATTATGAAGGACAGAGGCGTTGTACATATGGGTGTTGGACATGCCAGAGGAGAAAACAGGATTGAAGAGGCTGTCCAGAAAGCGGTTAACAGCCCGTTGCTTGAAACAAAGATTTCAGGCGCAAAGGCAGTTCTCATCAACATTACAGGTGGAAAGGATCTGACAATGTTCGATGTGGACAAGGTTGCATCACGAATTGACGAGGAAGCAGATCCGAATGCAATCATTATTCTGGGGACATCTATCAAAGAAGAGTATCAGGATGAAATTGGAGTAACTGTAATCGCAGCCGGTTTTGAGCAACCTAGAGATCTCGGATCAATGATTCCGACAAAGCAAGGCGAGGGCATGGCAGTTGATCCTGCACATGAGGTATCTACAGCAAGCGGCTCCGTTGATTACGAAGGCTTACCTGGAATGGACATTCCAGATTTCTTAAAGAAATAAGGGATATAGCGTTTCAATAGCCGGCCGACTTGCCGGCTATTAGTTTTTATGAAAAGGATTACTTCTTCTCACAACGAAATATTTAAGAGCGCTCTTAGGCTGAAAAGAAAGAAATACCGCGATTCTGAAGGTAAATATCTTCTGGAAGGGATTAAGCCTCTTAAGGACGCTTTCGCCCAGGGAATTACCGTGGATTGTCTGTTTTTCAGGGAAGATGCGGATAGCGGAGTCAGGAAATTTTCTGATGCCGTTAAGATGATTGAGCTGGATAGGAATCTTTTTGATGAGCTTTCGGATACTGAGAACTCACAGGGCGTGGTGGCCGTAGTAAGAAAGAAAACACAGGACTCTTTCCGGTTTATGGGCACGGGAGCTGCAGTTATTCTGGACAGATTGCAAGATCCGGGCAATATTGGAACAATAATACGCACTGCGGAGGCAGCAGGGTGTTCAGGAATAATCGCAATTAAAGGAACAGTTGACTTGTACAGCCCTAAAGTTATTCGCTCGGCAGCAGGTTCTTTGTTCAGGATGCCGGTTTTAGAGGGCCTTGAAACGGATGAAGCTGTTAGGATCTGCACATGTGCAGGAAAGAAGATTGCTGTAAGTTGTCTTAATGAATCTGTGGATTACAGGGATGCTAAACTGGGAAACAATACAGCAATTGTAATTGGCAACGAAGGTCAGGGTGTGAGCCGTGAGTTCATGAACCTGGCTGATATCAGAGTTAAAATCCCCATGGGGGGTGAAATAGAATCATTAAATGCAGCGGTG
Source organism: Eubacteriales bacterium (assembly GCA_028702415.1). Classification (GTDB taxonomy): domain Bacteria; phylum Bacillota; class Clostridia; order Peptostreptococcales; family Anaerovoracaceae; genus Lentihominibacter. Next base: position 7,508 of record JAQVOT010000033.1, on the reverse strand, counting down.
GCAGCAGGAATTCTAATGTATGCTACTGCAGGAAAGGTAAAATAATGCAGGCTCAGTTAAAAAAGATTTTAGAAGAAGCAAAAGTCCAGCTGGACAATGCTCTGGATCAGGCTCAGACAGAGGAAATCAGAGTAAAGTTCCTGGGGAAAAAAGGTGAACTGACGAAGATTCTGAGAGGGATGGGCCATCTTTCTCCAGAAGATAGAAAAGAAACCGGTCTAATGGTAAACCGGGTAAAAAGCCAGATCGAGGAGATGCTCGAAGATAAATTTGAGGCGGTAAAGAAGGCTGCAAGGAGTGCTCAGTTTAAGTTGGAAAAGGTAGACGTTACAGAACCTGGTAAACCTTTTAACCTTGGAGTCAAACATCCTCTGACTATAACCATGGAAGAAATATCAAAAGTCTTTATGAATATGGGTTTTTCAATTGTTGAAGGACCCGAAGTTGAGACGGTTTTTAATAATTTTGATGCCCTGAACGAGGGCCCTAATCATCCTTCAAGAGATATGACAGATACATTCTACATTTCAGAAGATATTCTTTTGAGGACTCAGACTTCACCTGTTCAGGTAAGAACTCTAATGAAGCAGAAACCTCCTATCAAGATTATTTCACCTGGCAGATGCTTCAGATGTGACACGCCGGATGCCACACATTCGCCCATGTTCCATCAGATTGAAGGACTGGTTGTAGATGAAGGTATTACAATGGCAGAGCTAAGGGGAACTCTGGACAGTTTCGTAAAACAGCTTTTTGGTCCTGAAACCAGGACAAAGTTCAGACCACACCATTTCCCATTTACTGAACCCTCTGCTGAAGTTGACGTATCATGTTTCAAGTGTGGTGGCAAGGGATGCAGAGTATGCAAGGGCTCGGGATGGATTGAAATCCTGGGTTGCGGCATGGTACACCCTAACGTTCTCAAGGTGGGCAATCTGGATACTGAGAAGTACACGGGATTTGCCTTTGGTATGGGAGTTGAGCGAGTAGCAATGCTTAAGTACGGCGTTGACGATATACGGCTCTTCTACGAAAATGACATGAGATTCATCAACCAGTTTAAATGAGTTTTGGGGACGTGTCCGAAAACTCATTCTGATACCAAGATAAGGAGAAAAAATGTTAGTACCAATCGAATGGATAAATGATTATATAGATATTAAGGATATAACAACAGAAGAGTTCTGTGATCGGATGATAATGTCAGGTTCAAACATTGAAACCTGTGAACACTTCTGCGAAGGAATAGAAAATGTAGTTGTTGGCAGGATTGAGAAAATTGAACAGCATCCGGATGCGGACAAGCTTGTGGTATGCAGCATAAATGTAGGAGCAGCTGAAGCAGAGGGAAAGGCTGAAGGCGGACTTCTGCAGATCGTTACAGGTGCAACTAATGTATTTGAAGGAGCATATGTTCCTGTAGCTCTTCATAATTCCCACATTCCGGGGCCTTTCCACGGCCAGCCTAAACATGAAGGCGGTGAGAAGGTCACCAAGGGAAAACTCCGTGGCATCGAATCATTCGGAATGCTCTGCTCTGCGGGAGAACTTGGATTTGAAGATAAGGTTGTCCCTGTAGCCCATAGAGATGGAATCTGGATCCTGGACCCTGAAGTCCACGAAGGAATTGAAGAAAAAATCGGAGAAGATTTTGCGGCAGCACTGCAGCTCAGGCAGGCTGTTGTGGATTTCGAAATTACCCCGAACAGACCTGACTGTCTGGCAATGATCGGAATGGCCAGAGAGGCTGCTGCAACATTTGACAGAAGTTTTGAATATCCCGATATCACCCTTTCAGAAGAGGGAGACCACAGTTCATCAGATTTTGTTGGTGTTGAAATCAAAAATACTGAAAATTGCAGACGTTATGTCGCCAGAATCGTAACTGATGTTGTGGTTAAGCAATCGCCATGGTGGCTTCAGAAAAGGCTTATGTATGCCGGTATGAGACCTATCAACAATATTGTTGACTTTACAAATTTTGTAATGCTGGAATATGGCCAGCCACTTCATGCCTTTGATATAAGGCAGGTCCATGGCGGGAAGATCATCGTGGATAATGCCGAAGCAGGGGATACTTTCACAACTCTGGACGAATCGGAGAGAAATCTTGAAGCTGATATGCTCATGATTAAGGATGCAGAAAGAAACATTGCGGTGGCAGGGGTTATGGGAGGTCTGAACTCCGAGATCGCAGACGATACGGAAACAATCGTAATTGAATCCGCAAACTTCAACGGTGACAGCATTAGAACTACTGCCAAGAAGCTGGGACTTCGTACCGAAGCATCAGCCAGATTTGAGAAGGGAATCGACCCGAACCTAACAGAAGACGCCGCCGACAGAGTCTGCAAGCTGATAGAGATGACAGGTGCCGGTAAAGTTCTGAAGGGAAGCGTGGATGTTTATCCGAATCCTGTAAGTGCCAAGACGATGGATGTTCGTGTCAGCAGAATTAATTATGTTCTCGGAATCCGACTGCCTCGTGAAGAAATGGTTAAGATGCTGGAAGGCCTTGAAATCAAGGTTGAAGGCCAGGGGAACATAATGACAGTTACTCCTCCAACGGTAAGACAGGATCTTTTGGAAGAGGAAGACTACATAGAAGAAATTGCCCGTATCTACGGTTATGATAAGCTGCCGGTTACACTGCCAAAGAGCAATAACGAAGCAGGCATGCCATATGAAAGATATCTCAGAGATATTGCCAGAGAGGCACTTTGCAGCATGGGGCTTAACGAGATACAGACATACTCCTTCGTGAGCCCATCAGGTGTCGACAGAATCGGCATCGCGGAAGATTCGTGGGAAAGAGCATTTGTAAGGATCATCAACCCCATGGGTGAGGATACATCGGTAATGAGGACCGTGCTGACACCAAATATGATGGATGTTCTGGCAAGAAATTACTCCAGAAATGCGGAAACTGTTAAAGCGTTTGAGATCGGCAACACCTTCATGGATAATCCGATTTCAACTGATAAGCTTCCCGATGAGGACTATGCTCTCTGCATTGGGATGTACGGTAAAGAAGAGGACTTTTTTACCCTTAAGGGTGTAATCCAGGAACTTCTTGTAAATCTGGGAATAAAAGGCGTGTCATTTGTGCCGGAATCAGATTATGAAGTATACCATCCCGGCAGATGTGCACGTGTTCTGGTTGAGGCTTCAGAGGCCATGAAGGCTGCCGGCGAAGAATTTGAAGAACTGGGCATTATGGGTGAAATCCATCCGACTGTTGCCGAAAACTATGGGATGGATGGCGTGAGAGTATACTGCTGTGAGCTCATGTTCGGGGCAGTAATTCGCAAAGCCAACACCGAAATAGTCTATACGCCACTTCCAAAGTACCCTTCAACGTCAAGAGATATAGCCCTTCTTGTTGAAGAAGAAATGGAAGTAGGAAGCATAGAAAAGGTTATAATAAAAAATGGAGGATCAATTCTTGAAAGTGTTCGTCTCTTTGACGTATACAGAGGTAAGCAGGTAGAGGAAGGCAAGAAGAGCGTTGCATTTACTCTGGTTTACAGAGACCCTGGCAAGACTCTGACAGATGAGGAAGTTTCAACAGTTCACAACGGTGTTCTTGAGAGCTTGAAGGATGAGCTTGGAGCCGTTTTAAGAGAGATGTAGTTTTAACGGAGAATGCAGGAGAATTTACATGGAAAACAACAAAGTAACTGTAAAAATCTACGGGCAGGAATACGTCATCGCAGGTGATGTGCCAAAGGAAGACATCGTTCAGTATGCAGCTCACGTTGACATGAAGATGCATGAAATCGCAGATGCAGCAAAATCAGCCGGGGCTTCCCCTCAGAACGTGGCAATTCTGACAGCTGTTAACATCTCAAGCGAACAGTCAAAGGTTCTAAAGGAAATGGAAGAACTAAAAAGACTGAATGCTCAGCTTGAAAAAGATGCGCAGCATTATGTTCAGCTGTGGGATGAAAGCAAGAAGTCTTTTTACGAGTACAAGGAAGAAACACAGGCGATTGTGCTTCAGAAGGATGCTCTGCTCAAGCAGCTTCAGGAAAAGGATGCAGAGATCGCTCGTCTAAAGACAGAAGCAGAGGAATCAAAAGTTCAGATTCAGAGTGGAATGGAAGATGTAATCAAGGAAGTTGAAGGCAAGTGCAGAGAACTTGAAAACAGCTTTTTCGATCTTCAGATGGAGAACCTCCAGCTTAAGAAGGAACTGGACAGAGTCAAGAATGGTACCGGACAGTTCTAGATGAAAGACAAGACCCTAAACGTTTTAGAATACAGTAAAATAATCGAAATGTTAAAGCAACAGGCAGGCTCCGAAATGACGAGAAAAGTCATATCGGAGTTTAAGCCTGTTATGGATGTGCGGGAAATCAGAGAAAAACAGGAAGAAACCACAGAGGCGGTAAGATTAATCCAGGCCAAGGGGCCTTTACCGGTCGGTGGTTTTTATGATATTGAGGGGCTTGCAGGCTTCGCCAGAAAAGGTGGAGTTCTGACAATGGCCCAGCTTCTGAAGATCTATTACAACATGAAGGCTGCCGAGAAAACCGTCAGCTTTATGAAAGGGAAGGACCTGCCACAGCTTCCGCTTATTGAGAGTATGGTTGAGGTTATGGCAGTAAATAAAGGTCTGTCTGATGAAATTGACAGATGCATTATTTCAGAGGATGAGATGTCGGATAATGCCAGTACCGAACTCAGAACGATTCGCCGAGCAATTGTGCGGCAGGGAGATGCTGTTAAGGCGAAGATGAATCACATTCTTAACAGCGAGAGAACTATTCTCCAGGATGCAATTATAACAATCCGAAACGGGAGATATGTTATCCCGGTAAAACAGGAACATAAGGGCAGGGTGCCCGGGATAGTACATGACCAGAGCGGAAGCGGGGCAACACTTTTTATAGAGCCACAGGCTATCGTGAACATGAATAATGAATTAAGACAGCTGGAACTTGATGAGAAAGCCGAGATGAACAGGATTTTGGGAGAGCTTTCTGCAGGGGTATCGGAAGTATATCATGATCTGGTAAACAATCAGAAACTGCTGCTGGCACTGGATGTTTTCAATGCTAAAGGCAGACTGTCACTGGAAATGGATGGAGAAGAGCCTATCATTAGTGAAGACGGAGAACTCATACTTAAAAGCTCTTCTCATCCCTTAATAGATAAGAAAACAGTAGTGCCTATAAATATTGAAATAGGTGGAGACTACAAAACCCTGGTGGTTACCGGGCCAAACACCGGAGGTAAAACAGTAACATTAAAAACCGCAGGTCTTTTATCACTGATGGCTCAGACAGGACTTCATATCCCTTGTTCACCGGGAAGCAAGGTTCCGGTATACAGTCATGTTTTTGCAGACATTGGTGATGAACAGAGCATAGAGCAGAGCCTTTCTACATTTTCCTCTCACATGGCAAATATAGTTGAGATATTGAAAGAGGCGGATGAGGGCAGTCTTGTTTTACTCGATGAACTTGGGGCCGGGACAGATCCTGCAGAAGGGGCGGCTCTGGCCATATCCATTCTGGAAAATCTGTCAAACAGAGGGGCCAGCACCATCGCCACAACCCACTACACAGAGTTAAAAAAGTACGCACTATCCACCGAGGGGGTTGAGAATGCATCCATGGAATTTGATGTTGAGACCTTAAGTCCAACATTTAAGCTGACAATCGGTATTCCGGGGAAATCAAATGCTTTCGAAATATCCAGAAAACTCGGACTTGAATCTGATATTGTGGATAGAGCAAGTGGACTTTTAGAAGCGGGGGATATAGCCTTTGATGACCTTATTGCCTCTATTGAAGAGGACAAAAAAAGAGCAGAGCAGGAACGCGACGAGGCTGTTGCGATTAACGTGGAAATGAAGCGTCGACAGGAAGAACTCGATGCAAAAGCAGAAAAGCTTGAAAAACAAGGTGAAATAGAGCTGGCTCAGGCAAGAGAAAAAGCCAGGGTAATAATCCTGGAAGCCAGAGAGGTTGCTGATGCTTTCAGGGAAGAACTGAAGGAAATCGCCCGTATGGAAAGCATGGGTGAGCGAACAAAAAGATTTGATGAGGGCAAGCGAAAGATTCATGAAATAGAAAAGAAAAACCGTAACAGGATCAAACGCGAAACCAACGATAAACCTGTGGATCCCGAAACTCTATCATTAGGAGACAGGGTCAAAATTCTTACATTCGGACAGAATGGTGAAGTATGCGAGTTGCCTGATGAGAAGGGAGATCTGCAGGTGCAGGTGGGTGCAATCAAATTTGGTGTTAACGTCAGTGATATCATGTTGATCGATACACCGAAAAAAATGCCGGGACGTCAAAAAAAATCCACATATGGATCCATGTATCGTCAAAAGGCGAAAACCGTTTCAACATCCATCGATTTGAGAGGAAAAAACCTTGACGATGCACTGATGGATATGGAAAAATACATAGATGATGCTTTTATTTCAGGACTTTCTGAAGTAACAGTTATTCACGGTAGAGGAGAAGGTATTCTCAGTAAGGGACTGCGCTCAGCACTGAGAAAAAACAGAAACGTAAAAGAATACCGTAGAGGGGGCTTTGACGAAGGCGGCGATGGAGTTACCCTAATCAAACTGAAATAAAAAAGATTATAGGTCCAGAAGGAGATAGAAATGATAAATTACACACAGAAAATTGCAGAGTTGATAGCACCTCATGTAGAGGGATTTGAACCCGCTGAAATCAGGAGTATGATTGAAACTCCCACAGATGCTAGAATGGGGGATTATGCCTTCCCCTGCTTCAAACTGGCAAAGGTAATGAGAAAAGCACCGCCGATGATCGCCAAAGGCATTGCTGAGGCAATCGGGGATAATAGTATTTTTGAAAAGGTTGAACAGGTAAACGCTTATGTGAACATGTTCGTTTCAAAAGAAGAGTTTGCCAGGGAAGTCGTTTCAGAAGTTGTTGCCAGGGGATATGATTATGGAAAGAATGACCTGGGAAAGGACAAGAGGGTAATTGTTGAGTATTCATCACCTAACATTGCCAAGCCTTTCCATATAGGGCATATCAGGAGTACAGTAATCGGCGCTTCCATCGCCAAAATTTATGATTACCTGGGATATGAAGTTGTAAGAATAAATCACCTTGGTGATTATGGAACGCAATTCGGTAAAATGATCGTTGCATACAGACATTGGGGAAACAAACAGGATGTAATAGATTCCCCGATCAAGACCTTGCTGGGTTACTATACTAAATTCCATAATGAATGTGAAAGGGATAGTTCCCTTGATGACGAGGCTCGTGCAGCATTTACAAAGCTTGAAAACGGTGCACAGGAAGAAACTGAACTCTGGCAGTGGTTCAGAGATGAGTCCCTAAAGGAATTCAACCGTGTATATGACATGCTGGGAATAAAATATGATTCATATGCGGGAGAATCATTCTATTCAGATAAGATGCCGCGATTTGTTAAAGAACTGGAGGAAAAGGGCTTGATGGAAGAAGATGAAGGCGCCAACATTGTCAGACTTGATGAGTATG
>JAQVOT010000032.1 GCA_028702415.1 Eubacteriales bacterium | reverse complement strand
CAGTTGTTCATCTGCTGATTGACGTGTTCGGTGCGGCGATCTGCGGATTGGCCTTCTACGGTCTGAATGCGGCATTCCACTTTTCTATTATCGGGCTTACGATGACAACAGTAAATGTGGCGTTGATCAATACCCTTTTCAGATTTGCAGTGGTTTTGGTCCTGTTCCCCTGCGTGGGAATTCTTGAGAAAATCGCCTATGTCATCGTGAAGGGCAACCGGTGACAGTAAAATTCAGCAATTGAAAACGTGCCGAGAAACTGCTTCTCGACACATTTGCTTTTATTAAACGATTAGGTGCCTGCGGACAACTTCCAAAGCACCTTCAAGACTGCCTGCGTCTTCCCAGTCCCCTGAGATGTAGTATTTCACCAGGTCGTAGATGCGACTTTCATAGTAATCAATCATGGCCTTTAAATCCAGACCCCGATTCTTTAGTTCCTCTATGTCAGCCGGAGCGTAGTCTATTGTGATCGTGCCCCGTTTTTTCCCTGGCTCCTCAGTCACGTCGATTATGGCGAAGTCTGCCCGACTGCCGAATTCCAGCAATTTTTCAAGTCTGATCTTTCTCATTTTATTTACCTTTTGTTGAATAATTATTATGCAAAGCCAAGAGGGCTTTGCTAAACACATGTAGATTATACCCTAAATGACCCTCCCATAAAAGAAGTTAAAGGCTAGGGGAAGTTGACTTAGAAAAAAAGGTGTTTTATTATTGTGTGAGTTAATTAAGGGATAAGTAAGGGAGTAATATGAGGCTAAACAAATATATTGCCCGGGCCGGCGTCTGTTCCAGGAGGAAGGCGGACGAGCTGATAGCAAATGGAAATGTTAAAATAAACGGAGATGTGATCACAGAAATGGGAACCCAGGTAGAAGCGGGAGACAGTGTAAGCGTAAACGGCAGGTTGATTGAAGGTGATACAGGGGAAAAAATCTATCTTGCTCTAAATAAACCCCTGGGATATGTGACCACCATGAGGGATGAGAAAAACAGGCTAACAGTGGCGGATCTTGTCGCTGATGTTCCGGAAAGGCTGTTTCCGGTTGGCCGTCTTGATTACAATACAACAGGCCTTCTGATAATGACCAACGATGGAGAACTGACCTATTCCCTGACACATCCGAAGCACGAAGTATATAAGACTTACGTGGCTTCCGTGGCAGGGGTGGTTTCGGACAAGCGGGTATCACAGCTCAGCAAGGGGGTGGATATCGGAGGATTTGTCACTTCGCCGTCAAAGGTAAAGGTGCTAAAGCAAAATCCCCGCTCGGCAGTAGTGGAAATCAAGATAAGAGAAGGTAAAAATCGTCAGGTAAGAAAAATGTTTGCAGCTGTGGGCAACAGAGTGCAAGCTCTTGAAAGAACCGCTATAGGAGATCTGAAACTTGGCCGTCTGATGACCGGCCACTATAGAAAACTGACAAAACAAGAAGTAGAGTACCTTAAGAATCTTTAAAAAAAGGCACCCCTCAGGGTGCCGTTTCTGTCTGATTTTGCATAAAATCATTTTCTTTTCATTTCTTTTGGAGTTACGCAGGTTCCGGAAGCTCTGGCCACCACGATGGGTTCCTCCAGAAAATCAGCTGCTGATGCATTGATATCCTTTCTGGAAACGATAACCTTTCTCGCTTCAAAATTCATGTGTCTTGAAGTGTTGCCGATCTTGTCAATTTCGCCATAAGCTTCTATGTAGTCTCCGGCGTAAATCGGTGCCAGGAATTCTACATTGTCATAAGCACAGAACAGACCTTCGTCTCCGTCCAGCTTGATAAGCAGTTCTGTAGCCACATCACCGAACAGGTGGACCATGTGTGCTCCATCTACCAGTTCTCCGCCGTAATGTGCATCTTTAGCTGACATTCTAAGTCTAAGTGTTGAAGTGATCTTTTCCATTGTCAAATCTCCTTTTCGTTTTAATTCTAATAAATCATTGTCTACATGATAGCACATCATAAATATATTGCAAAATCAATGCCAATAGTTTATCATGTAAAAAAAGCGAAATTGAACCGAATTCGGTTCGGAAAGGATTTAGCATGAACACTTATGGGCTCGACAGGGTGCTTACTCCCCAGCAGGTTTTCCCTGCATCGGCCTGGGAGCTGGATAATAGCCGAAAGCTTAAGAGCGGAGAAATGCGGGTGAATCTTCGCAGAGTTCACGTTGAAGGGACCAGCTTCAAGCAGATATGTCAGGAAGCGGCAAATGACGAGGAAATTATAAAGGAAAAAATCAAGGATATAGTAATTAAACGTGGTAAGCTGCACAATCCTATAACAGATACCGGCGGGCTGTTCTTTGGTGTCATTGATGAAATAAACAGAGATTTTGAAAACACAAAGGGTTTTAAGGTGGGAGATGAAGTGATCTGCAATACATCCACCGCAGGTGTACCCATGTACATAGATAACATAAGTGAAATCGATCCGGTATATTCCCAGTTTGAAGGGGACGGTTATGCGATATCGCTACCGGGAGTTCCGGTTATCAAGAAGCCTGAAGATATTCCCATGGATCTTTTGCTGTTCACATTCAACGAGTCCGGAACAATATATACGGTAAGCAAGGATGCTGTGGGCAAAAAGCGTTTCGCAGTTATTGGCAACAGCATGCTTATGAATCTGCTGTACGGTTATACCATTAGAAAAGCGGCGGGTCCTGATGCTGAAATACATTGCGTATTTGATAGGAACACGGAAATAGCAATGCAGGGTGATAGAATTGACGAGATCATGGGAATGGTTTTCACACAGGTTTCCTATCACAATCTAATGAGACCGGTGGGCTGCCTGAAGGCCTTTGAAAGTTATCCGCAGATGGACATGGTGGTTAACTGTGCTGATATTCCCGGAGCAGAAACTGTCAGTGTAATGGCAACGAAAGCCGGTGGCACTGTAATATTCGCCAACTTCATCAGCAATTACAACATGGCTCTGTATATTACAGAGGCAACATCCAGGGATATTCATATCAAGTGCGCTGAGGGATACATGGAAAAGTATGATGAATTCGACTTCCGGCTGGTTAGGGAACTGAGTCCCTACCTGGAAGGGAATTTGGTTCCCAGAAGCAAAACCAGAAGGAGGGGGCAGAAATCCGAGACACAGAAGTCGATCTTTGACCAGCATAACCATTACGACCTGACCATTGCAGAAGAATTTGTGGTGGCAAGTTCCAGGATGCATTCAGTTTTGGACGAGATAATGAGTGTGTCGAGATATGACTGCAATGTTCTCATTACGGGGGCGACAGGTGTTGGTAAGGAAAAAGTAGCTAATATCATACAAAAAAACAGCTCCAGAAAACTGCAACCCTTCATAAAGATAAACTGCGCATCAATATCCCCGAATCTTATGGAGTCTGAATTCTTCGGATACGAGAGGGGAGCCTTCACGGGAGCCGACATGAAGGGCAAGAGAGGGTACTTCGAAGCAGCGGATAACGGTATTATATTTCTGGATGAAGTCGGAGAACTCCCTCTGGACATTCAGGCAAAATTGCTTCGGGTAATCCAGGATGGAGAGTTTCTGAAGGTTGGTGGCACCAAGCCTGTCAAAACGAATGTCAGAATAATTTCGGCTACCAACAGGAATCTTGAGGAACAGGTTGAGAAGAAAACCTTCAGAAGAGATCTTTACTACAGGCTGAACGTGTTTCCGATAGTTGTTCCATCTCTGGAAGAAAGACCTGATGATATTCCTGTTCTTGTGGACAGCTTCATCAGTAAATACAATGATAAGTTTGAAATGAGCAAGGACATGGAGGAGGAGGCCAAGGACAATCTGGCTGCCCGAACCTGGCCGGGAAATATTCGTGAACTTGAAAATGTTGTGCAAAGACTGATGATCTCAAGCTTTGGGGATACCATAACTGTTGTTGATGTAATAAAAGAACTTGATGGTGAGGTTATAGGTATACCAAAAACCGTCAATACCAGAGAGGCCATAGATAAAGAGGGAATTGACCTTGCACAAATGGTGGAAACTTTTGAGAGAAATATCATACAATATGCCTGTGAAAAGCACGGTTCAACAAGGAAGGCTGCCAAGGCAATAGGTATTTCGCAGACACAGCTTGTTAGAAAAAAGAACAAGTATAATATTTAGTGATTATGATTGTGATAGAGAGCTAAAAATGAACAAAGGGATTCTGTCATCCTTCTGCAATATTGAGTGGTATATAATAATTTGAAATAGCGCCGGATTAACCGGCGCTATTATTTTATAAGAGGTGGGATCAAAAGAGGGGGGATCAAAACCATTACATGAACCGAAAACGGTTCATGTAAAAGCACAGAGGAACCCAAAATGGTTCAATTCGGCCGGGGGTTTAAGGCCAGCGGATAGGATGGAAAAGCAAAAGCGCACTAAAGCCCTTGATATTACTGGAGCATTCCATATACAAACACATTGAACTCTATTTGCATGCCTTGCGCAATCTTTGGCATGTATATTGCTTTATATAATGTCAAATTAAAGTCGCATTTGTAAATAGTCGAGACCTTATGACAAATGCTAATAATATTATTAATTTAGGAGGATAAGTTATTATGAAAAAAGGAAATCCATATGGAACTCACAGAGTCATCTCACCAAAGGGCGTACTTCCACAGCCTGCGGATGTAATCGACAACACAATGGAGATCTACGACAATGAAATTCTGATTGACGTTAAGACACTGAACATAGACTCAGCTTCATTCACAGAAATCTGCAGGCAGGTTTTGGGCAAGAAGCCGGCTGAAATCGAAACTCAGGAAGAGAAAGACAAGATTGCAGAATGCATGAAGGGCATCGTTGCAAAGGCCGGAAAACACAAGAATCCTTGGACCGGTTCCGGCGGAATGCTTATCGGAACAGTTAAGGAAATAGGACCGGAATGGAAGGGCGACCTGAAGGTTGGCGATAAGATTGCCACACTGGTTTCACTGTCACTGACTCCACTGACGATCGAAGAGATTCATGAGATGAGACCTGCAATCGACCAGGTTGACATCACAGGTCAGGCTATCCTCTTCCAGAGCGGTATCTACGCTAAGTTACCTGAGGACATGCCGGAAGGTCTGGCACTCTCAGCACTGGACGTTGCCGGAGCTCCTGCTCAGACCGGTAAGCTGGTTCAGCAGGGCCAGAAGGTTCTGGTAATCGGCGGCGGCGGAAAGTCAGGGCTCATGTGCCTGTATGAAGCAAAGAAGAGAGCCGGCGTAACAGGATTGGTTGTTTGCGCAGCAGGTTCACAGAAGTCAGAAGACAGAGCAAGATCACTTGACCTGGCTGATGAATACTTCCACATGGATGCAGCAGATGCAGTTGGAATGTACGAAAAGGCTATGGAACTTACAAACGGGGAACTATATGATGTAGTAATCAACTGCGTATCCATCGAAAACACTGAAATGGGCTCAATCCTTTCATGTAAAGACGATGGAACAGTTTACTTCTTCTCAATGGCTACAAGCTTCACAAAGGCAGCTCTGGGTGCAGAAGGCGTTGGTAAGGACGTTAACATGATCGTTGGCAACGGCTACACTAAGGGCCACGCAGCAGTTACTCTGCAGGAACTGAGAGAACATGAAGGACTTAGAAAATTATTTGAAGAAATGTATGCGTAAACTCGTAAATTAGATTTGTAAAGGAGAGAAAAAATGGCTATTAGAAATTGGAAAGACATTCCTCTTTTTAAGGATGTTACAGAAGAACAGTGGAACGATTGGCATTGGCAGGTTGCAAACAGGCTGGATACAGTAGAAAAAATCAAGCAGGTTGTTAACCTTACTCCACAGGAAGAAGAAGATATTACAAAGGTAATGACAGGCTTCAGAGTTGGAATAACTCCTTACTACGCATCACTGATGGACCCTGATGATCCTCATTGCCCGGTAAGAATGCAGGCAGTTCCTACACTTGCTGAAACTCACAGAGGCGAAGCAGATATGCTGGACCCACTTCACGAGGATGAAGATTCCCCGGCTCCTGGACTGACTCACAGATATCCGGACAGAGTTCTCTTCCTTATTACTGACCAGTGTTCAATGTACTGCAGACACTGCACGAGAAGAAGACTGGCTGGTGAAACTGATGGTGCCAGAAGCATGGAAGATATAAATGCATGCCTGGAATACATCAGAAAAACCCCGGTTGTAAGAGATGTACTGCTTTCAGGTGGAGATGCCCTCTGCGTAGAGACTGACATACTTGAATACATCATCTCGGAACTGAGAAAGATCGAACACGTTGAGATCGTTAGAATTGGATCGAGAACTCCAGTTGTTATGCCACAGAGAATCACCGATGAACTGTGCGATATGCTGAAGAAGTACCATCCAATCTGGCTGAACACTCACTTCAACCACCCTAAGGAAATGACCCCGGAAGCAGCTGCAGCTTGTCAGAAACTTGCTGACGCCGGTATCCCTCTCGGAAACCAGTCAGTACTTTGCAGAGGAATCAACGATGACGTTCACGTAATGAGAAACCTGGTTCACCTGCTGTGCAAGAACAGAGTTCGTCCTTATTACATTTATCAGTGCGACCTGTCACTGGGTATCGAACACTTCAGAACTCCTGTTTCAAAGGGCATCGAAATAATTGAAGGCCTGAGAGGTCACACTTCAGGCTATGCTGTACCTACATTCGTTGTTGACGCTCCTGGTGGTGGCGGAAAGACACCGGTAATGCCACAGTATGTTATTTCTCAGACTCCTGAAAAGATTATCCTTAGAAACTACGAAGGCGTTATAACAACTTATACAGAGCCACCTGAACTTCCAAAGATTAAGTGCAGCTATGAAAACTGCAAGGATGTTGAGGGATATCACTATGAGGGTGTTGCAGGACTGGCTCAAGGCGAAAGAATGTCAATGGAACCGGCTCATCTGCTGAGACACGAAAGAAACAAGAAGTAGCATTTAAGAACAATCGAGAAACACGAGAATGTATTTATTAGAAGAGTTATCACAAAAGTATAAACGGATTTCTATTGTTGGAATGGCTAAGAATGCAGGTAAAACCACTGCTCTCAATTACCTTATTGAAGAGGCAATGGACGAGGGCCTTACTCTTGGTATTACATCCACAGGAAGGGACGGAGAAGGTACAGATGTGGTAACAGGTACAGATAAACCCCGCGTGTTTCTTTATGCAGACACCATAGTATCGGTGCCTACACAGCTCTACGAGATGGCTGATGCCGGTCTTGAAATACTAAAGATGACCGACTACGGATCATCACTGGGACAGATTATGATCTGCAGAGTTGCCGATGCAGGGTATGTCCAGATAGCAGGACCGGTTATTAATGCCAATCAGATGGAGATGTGTGAAGAAATGCTTGCTCTTGGAGCGGATCTGGTGCTTATAGACGGGGCGGTTGACCGAAAATCAATCGCAGCACCTGAAAGCTCAGATGCGATAATCTTATCCACCGGCGCGGTTTTATCGAGAAAGATGAACAAGGTCGTAGAGGAGACGGTTCACACCGTCAGCCTCTACCGCCTGCCGATTCTCCAGGATGGAGAGGAGAGAAAACAAATAGAAGAGCTGGCGATAAATGATCAGATAATTGTCATCAGAGACGGCAAGGCTGTACTGCTGGACATAACCACAGGACTTGGTGCGGGTAAGCTTCTGGACAATGAGATTGACGATAAAACCAGTCACGTGTTTGTGCCCGGGGCATTTACCCAGAGCGTTGTGGCAGATATCGATATAAGGAAGCTGAAGAAGGTGACTTTTGTGCTGAAGGATCCAACCAAAATATTTATCGGTGCAACCCAGTGGGGCAAGCTGAGAAAGAGAGGGCTGGATGTAAAGGTTCTGGACAACATTGAGGTTGCGGCAATAACCGTCAACCCTACGGCACCGGCGGGTTATAAATTTGATCATGAAGAGCTCATGAACGCAATGAAGGGAGCAATTCCGGATATTCCGGTTATTGATGTAATGTTATCAACATAAGCCGATTTCTGAAAGAAATCGATGGAATCAAGATGGTAATAGTAAAAAGACTTGCAAATCAGAAAACAAGACGCGAAACAGGACTGGACTATGTGGTAGGTGCAATTAATCTGCAGACACCATTTGGGCAGAAACTGATAAAGGAGCAGAAGCCATTTCTCCCGGGACAGGAGGAAGGGCTTAGGCAGGAGCTTTCCTATATCCGTAAACTTCTGGATATCGAGAAGGCTAATGAGAACAAAACAGCTGTCTTGCTTGAAGCGTTCATGATGATGAAGGACAATACCCTCACTATCGAAAGAAGTGAAAATGCGGTGCTGTCTGTTGTGGAAATCTTTGAACTGAAAAGTCTGCTTTTGCTTATGGATAAGGTGAGGAATATGGCTTATGAGATGGCCATTCCCGAACTATTCGTTCCTGAAGATATAAATGGACTCCTTGATATTCTGGATCCCAGTGGAGACAGATTAAACACATTTTATATTTACGACTCTTTCTCGGAGAAACTTGCTAAACTCAGAGCCGAGAAAAAAGAGCTGGAAAGGGACGTCAGAAGAGAGCAAAAGAAAAAGACTAAGGAAATCAGGGATAAGTATGGTCTGACGCTTACACCGAAATTTGAGATTACGGTATCAAAGAGCGACAGCCAGAGTGTAAAAATGATTAATGAAATCTCCGACCTGAGAAAGTTGGAGGAAGACTACATGTCAGTAACCTTCGCCCTCGTCCCCGATGAAGCGGTAGAGGAAATTCTCAAGAGGACCGATGAAATTATCGCTGATATTGAGGAGGAAGAGCTGGAAGTTAGAGAAAAGCTGTCAAAGGAAATCTGGAAATTCCAAGAGGTGCTTCTGACAAACTGCCGGCGTATCGGACGACTTGACGTGACCCTTGCAAAAGCTATATATGCGGATAGACATGACTGCGTAATGCCTGAGATTGTAGAAGAACACCTGCTGGAATACACGGAAGGAAGACACCTGCAGGTTGAAGAAATCGTAAGGAAAAAGGGAGGACAGTATTGTCCGATAAGCATCGCCCTTAAGGATGGTGTGACCTGCATCACCGGAGCCAACATGGGAGGCAAGACGGTTTCCCTGAAACTGACGGGAATGATTGCCATACTTGCTCAGTATGGATATTTTGTTCCTGCCAAGAGCGCTCGGGTTGGATTGTCCAACTTCATGCAGATCCTGATTGGGGACAGCCAGTCAATCGAAAGAGGGCTTTCAAGTTTCGGCAGCGAAATGGAAGAACTCAAGGAAATAATGGACAACAGCAAGGAGAGATCGCTGCTTCTTATTGACGAGATAGCAAAACAGGTTTATGATATTCTAAATAATTTATAAAAACACTTGACAAGGGGAAACGTAATGAATATATCAAAAATGATAGGGTTCCAACTCGACGAGGAAATAATTGAAAGAATGGATAATGCGATAGAA
>JAQVOT010000031.1 GCA_028702415.1 Eubacteriales bacterium | reverse complement strand
ATGTCACGAAGTTCAGAAATAATCTGGTTACATGTGTATTCCTCACCTAGTTGTTTCTCCAGGATACGATAGATCATTAGGGAAATGAAGCAGGTTAGGAAGTGCGCTTTGATTCGGTCATCTCTTTGGAGAAATACCGGCCTTGCTTCGAATTCGGATTTCATGATTCTAAAAGATTCCTCAATCTCCCAGCGGGCATGGTTTATCCTTACAATGTCTGCAGGATCATCATCAAGATTAGTGCATACTGCATAAAAGCCATCGTATTTTTCTTCTTCTGCAATAGCATCTGTATTCAATTCATATGCAGCATTCTCTGCAACCTCACCATCTTCTGTAATGGAGGTTTTTTTGATGAAACGTTTCGCGTCAGTTTGCGAACGTTTATCTGCAGAGGACGGTTTTTCTAGATATTTTAGTGCACGATCAATCTGACGTTTTCGAAGTGTGCGCTGGTAAATTCCATATTTCAATGAGTAGGTGACAATTAACGTTTGATCAAAACTGATGTCGTGTTCCTCATCGTATCCTTCGATCAGTTTCTGCTTGTAGAAAATTCTGTTACGGTTTTCAGCAGTGTCATCTAGTTTGGAAACATCGTACTTTTTTCTGCTACCTTCAACTTCCCAGCCTGTAGGGTCAAGACACCATCCCCTTAATTCCTTCTTTAGTTTTTTGATGGATTGTGTAGTGATAAAGCTACGTTCTCCGAAGTTATTAAACCTGCGGTTAGCATCAGAAGAAAGGCCTGCGTCTGTACATATGACAAACTTGGATAGTTCAAAGTCCTGCATAATTTTAAGTTCTAAAGGCTTTAGCGACACCTGTTCATTCTGGTTTCCAGGATTTATGCAGAAAGCAAGTGGAATTCCCGATTTGTCCATAAACAGCCCCATCTGGACTATTGGATTTGGTCGGTGATCCTTGCTTGGACCGTACTGTCTAAGACCTGATTCCTGCTCTACTTCAAAGAAGTAGTTGGTGCAGTCGTAGAACAGAACTCCCGTGCTGCGTTTAAGAATTTTCTTTGAACGATTGTAAAGCTCTGCCTGAATAAGATCCGAGTTCTCGGCCAAAACTGAAAGTGCACGATAAATCTGGTGCAGCTCAAATTTTGGCTGCTCCATCAGCTTCAGAGACTGCTCAAAACATGAAAGCTTTGATGAAGGGTAGAGTATTCTCCCATAAAGAAGTCTGGAAAGAATGCGATCCAAATCATATTCAAAGTTACTTGTCTTCTTAATCTTTCTACAAATTGCCGGAAGCCCAAGCTGATAATATATGTGCTGCAGAAAAAGATATCCTATGTTGAAGGAGTTTCTATGGCCTGGTTCAATTAGAACATCGGTGTGCATTGGAATAAGCATCTTATGTCCATTCTGCTTTTTGTTGAGTTCTTCAACGTGCTTACTTGCCCAGGCTCTTGGGTCAGCGCAGTTATGTTGCTTCTTTATCTCTTCCGCTGTTCCAAGTTTTTCTACAACTTCTGATGAACGTTTACCGTCGCGCATTATGGAACGAATCACATAAAAGCGAGTATTTTTACCTGATTTCTTTTCAGACAGTCTCATACACGTATCTCCCATAAAACAATTGAATCTACATATGGTTGCATCTACACCTATAGTATACCATATACGTACGCACGTACGCAATACATAAATTCAAATTTGCATAAAAAAATAAGGCGTACCAACGCCTGACAGTATTTTAGGTGTCAAACTCCCGTGTCAAACTCCCGCCTTTTTTATTGGACACATATATGTAGTTTTGCTATAATGACCCTATATGTAAATAATGGATAAGTGTTGCTAAAAGCAGATTGAAAATAAAAGGAATATATGGGAAGAGAAAAAAACTATAGCAAAAAAGAATTAAAAAACACAGACGAAAAAAACAGAGTAAATACTAGATATATGAAAATTCTGCCTGAATCTACAGTGCTGGCCGTTGCAATGTTGGCGGTTGGTTTCGCAGAGGTGATTTTTTTGGCCTTTGTGCTGGCACTTGATGTGCTGCCGTTTAAATACCTGGCACTGGGTATATTCCTTTTACTTGCCATTGACTTTCTTATAGTTTTTCTGGCAACCAGCATGTCGAAACATGGCACGAGAAGAATCGGCTGCCTGGTTGTTATTTTTGTAATGCTCATTACCCTTCTTGGGGGTGACTACTATATATACAGTACTAACGATACTCTCAACAGAATCAGTTCTCAACGTGATACCTGGGAATACTATTACTTACTTGTAAATGCCGAAAGCAATTATGAAAATGTCGGAGACATTGAAGGAAAAACAGTATTTGTTACGGATATGGATTCCAAGCAATTGAAGGAAGCCAAGGAAAGGCTGGTTACAAAGGCAGATGTTGAATATATCAAGGAACCAAACTTCGCCGCCGTTGGCGAACATCTGCTTAACCGCGATGTCAAGGCTGAAGAAGTTGATGCGGTCAAAGATGCAGCTGAGTCATCAAAGGAAGTTAATAAGAGTGAGGTAACAGCTACCGAGGTGAATGACAGTAACACTCTGGCGGATACGGATGTGGACATTACTGCAGAAGATGCAGACAGCGAAGAACTGAATGCTGATGCCAAGGAAGCCATAGCGCTGGTATCTGAGTCACAATATGAGATTCTTAAATCCAGTATAAACGGATTCAAGAAGGAAACAAAATCCATTTATCAAATAAAAGTAATAAAGCGTGCCAACGATAACAGTAAGGATGTAAATGTGACAGAGGATTCCTTTAATATTCTGTTAGCAGGAATAGATTGCTGGGGCAGAAAAAACAAGGAAGGTCTCAGTGATGTCAACATGGTTCTAACGGTTAATCCGGTAAACAGGTCATTATTGCTTACATCAATTCCACGTGACAGTTATCTGACGCTTCATTCATTCGGTGCGAAGGATAAGTTAACACATTCAGGAATATATGGAGATGAAGAGACAAAGGCAACAATTGAGGATCTGCTTGGGATTGAAATAAACTATTCTGTCAGAGTGAATTTTTCTGCATTGGTTGGTCTTGTAAATGCCGTTGATGGAATCAGGGTATATTCCGATTATGACTTTAAATCATCTATCTCACACTGGACATATCAAAAGGGATGGAATGATTTAACAGGACATTCCGTACTGTATTTTGCACGTGAAAGGAAATCCTTCTCAGAGGGAGATATGCAACGTAATGTTCACCAGCAGAAGATACTGGCGGCAACATTCAAGAAAATAACAAGTAGCAAGGTGATGCTTACAAGATACACAAAGATACTGAATGCAATAGAGCAGGACATTTCAACAAACATGTCTCAGAGGGAAATGAAACAACTGGTCAGGATGCAGCTAAAGGATATGCGCAAATGGACAATTAACAGGGTTAATATTGTTGGGCCAACCGGTGGTGCACCATGTTACAGTATGGGAGGGCGCAACCTTTCGTGTGTATTCCCGACAGAAGAAAGCATAAACGAGGTCAGAGAAGCCATTCATGATGTTATGTATCCTGCCAAGATAAAGAATAGCAAAGAAGACAGCAATAATTCAAATCAGTCTGAAGATAAGTCAGAATAAAAATTTACATTATGGTAAAAGCGGGAAAAGACAGGTATGGAAAGAGAAGATAAGAAAATAGAAAGCAGTTGGAAAGATGTACGGGAAGGCGGAAACCTCGAAGAGGAGTATGTCCCAAAGCTTCATAAACAGAAGAAAAAGCCAAGGAAAATCACCATTACTATCTGTATAGTTGCATTTGCTGTGCTGGTCGGAGGTCTGGGGTTTATTGAATTGTATAAACCCTATGCGATAACTGTGGACGGAAAAGATGTGGCAATTGTTGCGAGCAAGAGTCAGGGAGCGAAAGTAGTCAAGGAGATAATGCGTGACTATAAGCCGGAAGAATCAGAGGTCAAAAAAGTTGTACTGGATAAGGAACTTGAAGTTGAAAAACAGATGCCTTGGGATGAATATGACCTAGGGGATGCTATTTCTACAGACAGAGCGGTCCGTATAATCGAAAAGAAAAATCAGAAAAAGGATCCACTGTTTACCGCAACTATTGTAGGTGAAACGAAAACAGAGGAAGATTACATCCCTGAGATAGATTACAAAAAAGATGAAGAAATGTATGCCGGGGAGGCCAGAGTCGAAATTGAAGGTCAGCCCGGGCGCCAGATTGTTACTCGACGTATTACAACTCTAAACGGCAAAGTAGAAAAAACGATAGTTGTGAACAATAATATCCTTGAAGAAGGAAAAGCGGCAATTGTTTACAAAGGACTCCTGGGATTGCCGGAAGGTGAGGACTGGAAAACATATGAAGGTGATCCTGTTTTTGCAGGAGCTGATGATTTGATTACCATAGGTAAAAAGTATATTGGAACTCCGTATAAATATGGAGGATATGACATAAACAAGGCTGTAGACTGTGTTCAGTATGTAAGATCAATATACAGGCTTTACGGTATTAATCTGCCGGACGGTCACAAGGGTCTCCGAAGATCAGGATATGGCGTCTCATACAGCAATATGCAGAAAGGTGACGTTATCTGTTATACCGGCCATGTCGCAATATACCTTGGCGGAGGAAAAATAATACACTCCTCCAGCAGCGGTGGAGTTCATATCAGCAATACATATCATGGACAGAAGATAGTAACAGTCAGACGGATAATCGATTGAAATTGAAAAACAAGGAAAAACAGAAAGATTCAATTCGCCTGATACCCGAATCTGACGAATTGAGAGTTATTGCCGCTACATTGTTAGTATTTGAAGCAGGGCTGGTAGGATTGCTTTCGGCTCTGGATGTTCTGCCGACAAAATTTCTCCTTGTAATTCTGGTGATTCTGACTCTGGCAGATTTGGGTATTCTATTGCTGCTTTCTTCCAGAAAGAACGTGGATAAGCGAATTGTTGGATTAATATGCGTATTTGTTATTCTGATTGTGACAACAATGGGAGGATATTATCTTGTTAATACTCTTGACACATTAAGTAGAATATCAACAGTACAGGATAAGGGACTTGGAACAAAAGTAACAGGACAACCATTTAATGTATACATTTCCGGGGTAGACTTCTGGGGAGACATAGAGGAAGTATCAAGAAGTGATGTTAATATGATCGTGACGGTAAATCCTAATACGAGACAGATTCTGCTTACTTCAATTCCCAGAGATGCATACATAACTCTTCATACATACCAGCAGCCCGATAAACTTACACATACAGGGGTTTACGGAATTGATGAGACAACATCAACTGTTGAGGACTGGCTAGGAATAAAAATAGACTATTATGTCAGAGCAAATTTTAATATGGCAATGGCTCTTGTTAATGCTATGGATGGAGTGGATGTATATTCCGATTATGACTTTAAATCCAGTATTTCCAAGTATAAGTATAAGAAGGGTTGGAACTATCTGACCGGTAAGCAGGCACTGTATTTTGCCAGAGAGCGAAAATCATTTAAGGATTCTGATCAGCAGAGAATCAAGAACCAGCAAAGGGTTGTGAAGGCCATGATCAGGAAACTTACCACAAGTAAAACCCTCTTAACCAATTACACGGACCTTCTTGATGCTGTTGAGGGATACATGCAGACGGATATGTCGCAGAAGGAAATCACTTCGATGATCAAGCTGCAGTTAAATGATATGAGCAGGAAATGGAAGATAGATTCAATTGCTATCAGTGGAGAAGAAACCATGATGGGAACATACAGCATGGGCATGGAAAGACCTCTGACAGTAAATATTACGGATAAGGAATCTGAAAAAAGAGCCACAACACTCATTAAAATAGTTCAGAATCCTGAAAACATGAAAATAGTAATAATCAAAGACGATAAATCAAAAAAGAACAATCTGAAGGATGAAAATCTTTAGAAATTGCAGGGCTGAATGCTTACTTCAATAAGAAAAATATTAGAAAAAACGAACAATGTTACGAGAAGTGCATATTCCTGGAATGCAATCAACGCAATAATATCGTCCCTTCAAAGTCCGATTATACTGATGGTCATGACCAGAACAAATGGGGTGTATGATGCGGGCGTTTTTTCCATTGCCTTTGCAATTGCAACTTTGATGCTTTTCATTGGATTATACGGACTTAGGAGATTTCAGTCGTCGGATATTAATGAGAAATACAGTTTTGGGGAATATCACGGCATGCGAGTGCTTTCATGCAGCAGCATGCTCTTTGTGAGCCTGATTTACTGCATATGGAGTACCTGTTTTGGAAGTTATTCCATAGAGAAAGCTATAGTGGTGTTTCTTATCTGTATTGCGAAATGCTGTCAGGCATATTCTGATGTTTACCACGGCTGTATGCAGCAGAAAGGCAGACTTGACGTTGCAACTAAATCTTCATCTGCAAGATACCTTGCAGAGATGGTGGCATATGTACTCGTGCTGATGATAACAAGGGATCTCATAATATCTACCGCCGCATATGCAGTGGCATCCATACTGTTTCTGCTCTTGACTTCTGTGAATGCAGGAAAAAATTACTGCTACTACAGACCTGAATTCAACTGGAAACAGATAAAAATGATGACAATAGAGGGCTTCCCTCTTTTCGCCAGCCTGTTTCTTAACATGTATATCAGCAATGCACCCAAGTATGCCATTGACGCATATCTTACAGAGGAGATACAGGCAATATACAATATGATTTTCATGCCTGCGTTCATGGTAATGCTGATATCGAATTTCATATTTAACCCGATACTTACAACTTACGCCGAACTGTGGCTTGCAAAAACAGAGGAGCAGTTTGGGAAACTTAAAAGGCATATTAGAAAGCAGATAATAATAGTTGCGGGGCTTTCAGTTTTGGGATTGTTAATAGCATACACAATAGCAGTACCTATTCTGTCTTTTGTTTTCGGTGTAGATCTGGGAGATTACAAAAAAGAGTTGTTTGTTGTTATGATTGGTGGAGGGGCCCTGGCTTATGCCACATACTTCAGTACAATAATCACTGTAATAAGGCTACAGAGAAAACTGATAGTGTGTTATGGAATAGTTGCAGTTCTGGCACAAGTACTTTCAAAATTTTTTGTATTGAATTACGGAATGATGGGGGCTGCAGCAATGTATGGGGTACTCATGATATTACTGGCAGTTATGTTGTTTGTCATTACAGTCTGGAGATTGAGAAAAGAAGACAGAATGTTACAGGAGGAATCAGTTAGTGGTAGAAGGTAAGATTTATGCAGCGCTTGACAACCGAAAGGTTGCGATAATAGGTGCCGGATTTGTAGGGGCTTCAATAGCCTATGCTCTAACTATCAGAGATCTCGCAAGTGAAATAATATTGATTGATAATGAAAGAGCAAAAGCCTCGGGAGAGGCTTTGGATATTCAGCACGGCATTCCATACATGGGAACCTCATCTGTAAGAGCCGGTGACTACAGCGACTGTAAAAACTGCGACCTTATTATTGTTACTGCAGGACGTAACAGAAAGGTTGGAGAGGAGCGTCTTGACATGATTGCCGACAATATCGGCACTATCAAAGACGTCGTTTCCGAAATCAGTAAATACTATACACACGGTGTAATACTTATGGTTTCCAACCCCGTTGATATTCTTACCTACATGTGTGCAGAATGGATGGACCTGCCAAATGGCAAAGTCTTTGGAACCGGCTGCATTCTTGATACGTCAAGACTTGTTAGAAGCATTGCAAATTATACAAACCTTAACATCGAAGCAATTAAATGCAATATCGCAGGGGAACACGGAAATTCACAGTTTCCTGTATGGAGCAGATTATCCATAGCCGGACTACCAATGTGGGAATACTGTCAGAATGTGGGGCTTCCATGGGGAAACAGAGAAAAAGATCTGATTTTCAATCAGGTTAGGAACATGGGAGCAGAAATAATCAGAGATAAAGGGAAGACACACTACGGTATTGCAACCTGTGTCTGCTCCGTGGCTGATGCGGTATTAAACCAGAGGCTTACGATAGCCCCTGTTACATCGCCGCTCCAGGGTGAATATGGAATTGATGGTGTGGCATTGAGCCTACCTTCAATAGTTGGAGTAAACGGCGTTGAACACAGACTTGAGGAAAAGTGGCTCAAGGAAGAGAGAAACAAGCTGGCAAAAAGCGCAGAGATTCTCAAGGAAACATTAAACAGGCTTTAATTGCTTTTGCATAATAATATGACAGGAGACTGAAAACATGGGCTTTGTCCAAAAAGAACTGAAAAACGCTATGACCTTGTATTATCTGATGAAGCTGGATAGAAAGGTTCCAACAGATAATAAGACAATTAAAAAAAAGCAGAACAAAAAATTATTTCAGTTAATGAAGGCTGCGTATGAGATACCTTTTTACAGGGATAGATTTGATTCAAACAACTTAACGCCTGATGATTTTCATTGTGCGGAGGATCTTGAAAAATTCCCGATTCTTACAAGAAACGATCTGAGAAAGTGGATGCAGGATGTAATTCAAAAGGATCCTTCTCTTCTTGAAAAATGCCAGGTGTACGGAACGAGCGGATCATCAGGAGTGCCTCTCAGATTTCTGCTTTCCCAGAGAGAAACTGCCTGCATGAATGCGAGCTGGATCAGAGTCCTAATGTATGCAGGACACAGACCGCTGCGGGGCAGAATGCTGACATTTTTGACAACACATCAGAAAGTTGATCCAAAGAAAGGCGATTCCTGGATTCAGAGATTGGGATTTATGAACAGAAAAATCGTGCCGGAGCATCTGTATGTAGGAGAGGGCATGAAGGATCTTATCGAGCTTGTTAATGAATACAGGCCGGATACTATATGCTTCAGGAAGAATGTACTGGTAAGGATGGCGATTTATGCCAGAAATCACGGAATGAAAATTTACAACCCTAAAGCATACACGCCTGTAAGCGAGATGGTGGATGAAATCACAAGAAATCTTCTTCTGGAAACTTTCGGACCGGGATTATTTGATGCATACGGTTGTAACGAAACGGGCAACTGCGCCGTAAAGCTTCCCGGAAGCGATGTTTTTTATGTTTATAATGATACCCATGTACTGAATATTGTGGATGATGAAAACAGACTGGCTGATGAAGGCAGACTCATAGGAACGGCTCTTTACAAAAAGGATTTCCCAATAATCAATTATGAAATAGGCGACACTGCAACATCCGAAATGAGAGATGGTGTAAGGTACATAAAGACGATAAAAGGCAGAACAAACGATCTGGTGCAGCATGCTGATGGTGTAGAAACCTCTGCGGCAGAACTATATAAGATTTTCCACGGAAGCGATGGGGTGGCACAGTTCAGATTTGTTCAAGACCGTATCGATGAATTTAGAATACTTCTGGTTAAGGACCCGATAAATACGAAAACCACCAGAGAAGATATTGAAAAGCTTGTTACAGAAAAGATTGAAGCACTATA
>JAQVOT010000030.1 GCA_028702415.1 Eubacteriales bacterium | reverse complement strand
TTTTCCAGACTCTGTTTATTTGTTTATGGACATTACTTTTCATAGTACCCGGAATAATAGCTTCAATCAGGTACAGCCAGTCTTTCTTCATTTTGGCAGATGATCCTACTAAAGGAATCAGACAGTGCATGGATGAATCAAAAGACATGATGAAAGGCAACAAATTTAAGTATTTCTGTTTGTCACTTTCATTCATCGGATGGTTGTTTCTGTGTTCTCTTCCATCGGGTATTATCGAATCAATAGGAACAGCGGTATCATCAAATGGCTTTATCCTGGGCTTGTTTTCGTTGCTCGGAGGTCTTTGTATGGCTCCGGTTGTGGCATATTCATTTTCAACTTTTGCAGGATTCTATGAGATATTATCAGGACACCTGATTAAGGAAACAAAACCGGTTCCCGTTACTGTGGAAGAGGCCAAGGAGCTTTATGAAGAAACTCTCGCGGCTAAGGAAGAGCAAGTTGAGAACTCTGATGAAGTCCCTCCGGAATCAGAGCCTTCAGGATCAGCTGCTGAAGAGTCCGAATCATCTGAGCCGGTTGTTGATGGGTCTGAAGAAGCAGACGAGGAGAAGGAGAAGGATGCACAATAGTATCAAGAAACCCGAAACAGAGAATTTCAAATTTTTTTGCAATAAAGAATGCGAATATTTTCCATGTCATGAGATTCCAAATCCTGAGGATTTTAACTGTATGTTTTGCTTCTGTCCCTTATATGCACTGGGTCGTGACTGTGGGGGCAACTTCGTCTATACTGAGGAGGGCATAAAAGACTGCTCCGATTGTATTATTCCACATAACAAGGGAGCTTACGATTACATAATCGAAAAATCAAAGGCTCTTATTGAACTTGTGAAGGAAAAATGATGATGAATGAACAGCAGCCGCTGTTCATTTTTTCCGTATATTTTTTGATTTAGTAACATTAATTAGGAGAGTGATAATGGTAAAAGTAATAGAACTTAACTGCGGTATTACACTTGTAACCGAGCAAACGGATTATGTCAGATCCGCAGCTCTGGGTATATGGGTTAAGTCAGGTTCCATATATGAAAATGACAATAATAATGGCATTTCACATTTTATCGAACATATGATGTTCAAGGGAACAGAAAAAAGAACTGCTAAAGAAATAGCCGAAGATATGGATAAAATAGGTGCTTCATCAAATGCCATGACAGGCAAAGAGGCTACTTGTTACTATGTTAAAACTGTTTCATCACACATATATGAAGCTGCTGACATTCTACTTGACATGGTACTAAATTCCACTTTTAACCCGGATGAAATTGATAAAGAAAGACAGGTTATCCTGGAAGAAATAAAGATGGTAAAAGATAGTCCTGATGACGATGTTTATGATACAATCTCAGAGCTTGTAAACAGCTGTAATCCTCTTGGCAGAACAATTCTGGGTAGCCCGGAAAGCCTTGCAGGAGTAAACAGGGAAGTAATGGTTTCATACTATAAAGAAAGATATGCCAGAGAAGGAATAGTCGTTACAGTTGCAGGAAATTTTGACGAAGATAAAATAATAAGAGCTTTTGAGGATAAAATGCAGACTTTGAATCTGAAGCTTCCTGAAGATAAGCTTCTGTTCAAACCCTATAAAAAATCTTTCAATGTTAAGAAAAAAGATATAGAACAGACACATTTATGTCTTGCATGTCCCACTGTTTCTTATTCGGATGAACTGTATTATGCCTTTGGACTTGCAAATAACATCTTAGGCGGGTCCATGAGTTCCAGACTCTTTCAGAGTATAAGGGAACAGAAAGGTCTGGCTTATTCTGTCTGTTCCATGAATTCTTTCAGTTCCTTCAGTGGTTCCCTGAGCATCTATGCGGGAATTGCTCATGATAAGCTTAAAGATACAATCTGTGAAATCAAAAATGAGCTTACTAAATTTGCTGAACATGGGGTTACTGAAAAAGAGTTATCCATGGCAAAGGAACAATTCAACAGTTCATACATTTTTTCTCTTGAAAATACAACTACACGTATGATTTCACTGGGGAGATTTCAGTTACTTATGAATAAGGTATTTGATGTGGACGAAATGATCGAACATTACAATGCTGTGTCAAGAAATGATATTTTTAAGGCTGCTGAATTAATTGCGGATATTAACAATTATTGTGGTGCCGCAGTAAGCAAACAGGAATTTGATTTCGAGGAGTTGATCGGCAATGCAAATAAAAATTAAAAGTCTGTCAGGAATAATTCCAGCTTACGAGACAGAAGGTTCAGCTGGGATGGATATCAGAGCATATCTTACAGAGCCTGTAATTATTATGCCAATGAAACGTTTTCTTGTACCAACAGGATTATTTTTGGAAATTCAAAAGGGATACGAGGTACAGATTCGTGCCAGAAGTGGTCTGGCAATAAAAAAGGGAATCAGCCTTGTTAACGGAGTAGGAACAATTGACAGCGATTACAGAGGAGAAGTGAAAGTCGCACTTATAAATCTCGGAGATGAACCCTTTGTAATAGAAAATGGAGACAGAATAGCGCAAATTGTTGTTTCCAGACTTGAAAAAGTGGAAATCAAAGAAACTGATGAATTGAATGATACAGGACGGGGTTGGGGAGGCTTTGGTCACACAGGGGTTTAGCAATGATCAATAGAACGGATATCGAAAGAAGAGAATATGAAATTCTGTCTGCTTTTGCAACAAAATCAGCAGATAGCAAAGGAAGGGTTCGACATGAAGAACAGTGTGATGTCAGAACAGTTTTCCAGAGAGACAGGGATAGAATAATACATTCCAAGTCATTTAGAAGACTGATGCATAAGACCCAGGTATTTCTGTCGCCTGAAGGAGATCATTTCAGAACAAGATTGACTCATACCATAGAGGTATCACAGATCGCAAGAACAATTTCCAGGGCACTGGCATTAAATGAAGATCTTACCGAGGCGATTTCCATGGGTCATGATCTGGGGCATACACCTTTCGGACATAGCGGAGAGACCATTCTTAACAGAATATACAGTGGGGAATTCAAACATAATGTTCAGTCTCTGAGAGTTGTTGACCTTCTGGAATTCAACGGAGATAAAAGAGGCATGAATCTGACCGAAGAGGTAAGAGATGGAATTCTTAATCATACAGGGCCTGTAATGCCCTTTACACCTGAAGGGCAGGTTGTACAAACAAGTGACAGAATAGCATATATCAATCATGACATTGACGATGCCCTCAGAAGTGGAGTTATTAAAATCGGTGAACTTCCGGAAAAAAGCATAAAAATTCTTGGAGACACTCACAAGAAACGAATTGATACACTTGTAAAGGATATGATAACAAACAGCGATGGCAAGCGGGAAATTACACTTAGCGAAGAGAAAATGGAGGCCATGAATAACCTGAGGGGTTTCATGTTTGAAAATGTATATCACAAGGGTGAAGTGCAACTGGCTGAAGATATTTCCAAAGTAGAAACCATAATTACTTCTCTATTTGAATACTATATGCATAATCCATACCGACTTCCGGAAGATCTTATTCAGATGAAAGATTTTTATCCTATTGAAGAGCTTGTTAAAGATCATGTGGCCAGCATGACTGACAGGTATGCATTGAACACATATAAGGAGCTTTTCATTCCTGCAGGATGGAAATAAAACGTAATATTTTTTTGAAATAAATAGAAATTAATAGAAATAAATAGAAATTAATAGAAATTAATTCAAATAAATAAAGGAAACAAAGAACCTTTGTCGTATTTTATATAGTGGCAAAGGTTTTTTATAAGAGGATAATTGTGACAGATATTCGTAGCAGTTCGAATTTCAATATAGTTGATGAAATAAAAAGCGGGTGTGACATCGTTGATGTGATAGGACGGGTTGTTGCTTTGAAGAAAGCCGGAAACGTCCACAAAGGACTTTGTCCTTTTCACAGAGAGAAAACACCTTCTTTTGTTGTTTATGAGGGAAGTCAGCATTTTATATGTTTTGGCTGCAATGAGAGTGGGGATGTAATAAGCTTTGTACAGAAATACTACAATCTTGATTTCAGAGAAGCCTGCGAGAAACTTGCCGAAGAATATGGTATAGAAATACCCCAGGGAGCTTTCGGCGGGCGTGGCAATTCGAAAAATAATGAAGAGTATTTCAGGATAAACAGAGATGCTGCGGAATTTTTTTACAGAGCTCTTCGGGAAAAGGGTAATCACGGATATTCCTACATGAAGAACCGAGGTATATCGGACGACACTCTGAAGGAATTCAACATCGGTTATGCTGATGAAGACTGGACCTCACTTACGGATTACCTTAAAAGACGTGGGTATGATCCTGAAAAGCTGGTGGAGATAGGCCTGGCTTCAAAAAAAGACAAAAGATATTTCGACAGGTTCAGAGGAAGAATAATCTTTCCCATCAGAAATACAGCGGGCAAGTTTATTGGTTTCGGCGGCAGAATTCTCGATAAAGGAGAACCCAAATACCTTAATTCCAGTGAATCATCGGTTTTTCAGAAAAAGAACAACCTGTATGGTCTGAATTTAACGAAAGACCATGTACAAAAAGAAGGATGTATTATTCTTGTGGAAGGGTACATGGATGTAATATCTCTTTATCAGGCCGGTATAAGAAACGTTTCCGCATCTCTGGGAACTGCTCTTACAGATAATCAGGCAAGACTGATTAAGAGATATACCTCGAATGTTATTCTGTCTTATGATGCAGACAATGCAGGACAGAATGCCGCTTTGAGAGCTTTGGACATCCTGTACAAAGAAGATTGCCGAGCTAAGGTTCTTATTGTAGACGATGGCAAAGATCCGGACGATTTCATTAAGTCCAGGGGACGGGATGCCTATCTGAAACTTGTATCGGGAGCACTTCCCTATGGAGACTTCAAGCTTGCAAAAGCAAAACAGCAATATAATCTGGAGGATAAGCAACAGAAGCTGGATTATCTCAGTTCGGCGATTCGGATTCTGAAACAGATGAAGCCCATTGAAGCTGATATGTATATTAAAAAGCTTTCAGTGGAAACCTCAATTTCTGAGCAGGCAATAAGACTTGAGTATGAGGGTCATAAAAATGATAAAAAAACCGATTCTGTTGTTCACTTAGCTGAAGCCGGAGGTAAGACAGCCTTGTCTGAAGCTGAACAGTTTCTTATTAAACTTATTCTGATTGATCATGATTACAGTCTAATCCCTGATGATATTAAATTAAGTGACGCAGGGAGCAGTATTTATAAGGCTATAATGACCGCAGATAAAGGAGAACGTCCCCTGGAGCTCAGCAGGATTACTGACCAGCTGGATGTTGAAACTTCAGAGATATTTGAAAATATAAGATTAAAAATAATTCCTCCGGATAAAGAGGAAACCATATACAACGACTGCGTATCTCGATTAAGACATGATAAGCTGATTGCTGAAGAGGCTGAAATAACCAGATTGATAAACGATCTTGACAGCGAGACAGACGCAGAAGAAACCGACAGATTAATGATTCGTCTGATGCAAATACAAAAAGAATTAAAAGGATAAGGTGTTAAAGTATGTCAAAGAAAGAAAAAGTTGAACTGAGCAAGGAAGAACTTGACTTTCAGGAATTCAAAAAAAAGCTTGCGGATATAAAAGAAAACTATACTGCTGCTGATGACCCGAAAGAGCTATCAAAAAAGAAAAAGGATTCCATTCTAAAAAAACTTGAAGAAAAGATTAGCGGTGATGAAAACAAAACCATTTCCTTTAGTCAGGTGGCGGATAATCTGGAACATCTCAATCTTGATAAGTATCAGATCGATGATATTTACAGAGAACTTGAAATTCGAGGAGTCAAAGTATTATACGAAAAGGAACCCGGCGAGAATGAGCTTCAGCTCATAGATTCAGAAGGTGATGATCCTGATGTGGAAGCAGTACTGGCCAAGAATCCTGATGCCAAGGAAATTGATCTTGAATCTTCTATCTCCAAATCAATAGTTGTCGATGATCCGGTAAGAATGTATCTAAAGGAAATTGGCAAGGTTCCGCTACTGAATGCCGAGGAGGAGGTGGATCTTGCTAAAAGAATGGAAGCAGGAGATGATTATGCCAAGCAGAAACTTTGCGAAGCAAACCTTAGACTGGTTGTATCTATAGCGAAGAAATATGTGGGCAGAGGGATGCTGTTCCTTGACCTTATTCAGGAAGGAAACCTTGGACTTATCAAAGCCGTTGATAAGTTTGACTACACCAAGGGTTATAAATTCAGCACCTATGCAACATGGTGGATCAGGCAGGCAATAACAAGATCCATTGCGGATCAGGCCAGAACAATAAGAATTCCTGTACACATGGTTGAAACAATCAACAAATTGATCAGAGTTTCACGTCAGCTTCTTCAGGAAAACGGCAGGGAACCTACTCCCGACGAAATTGCCGATGAAATGGGCATTACGGTAGAAAAGGTTCGGGAGATTCTGAAGATAGCTCAAGAACCCGTATCCCTTGAAACGCCTATTGGCGAAGAGGAAGACAGCCATCTTGGTGATTTTATTCCCGACGAGGATGCCCCTGCACCGGCGGAAGCTGCAGCATTCAGTATGCTTAAGGAGCAGCTTGTTGCTGTACTTTCCACTTTGACAGAAAGAGAGCAGAAAGTTTTGAAACTCAGATTCGGTCTTGAAGACGGAAGGGCAAGAACTCTTGAAGAAGTAGGCAAGGAATTTGACGTTACCCGGGAGCGTATCAGACAGATTGAGGCAAAAGCACTTAGAAAGCTTCGTCATCCCACCAGAAGCAAGAAACTGAAGGATTATCTGGAATAGAATGGATAAACTAACCGATAGACTCCAGCTGATGGCTGATCAGATTGAAAAAGGAGAAACCATGGCTGACATTGGTACCGACCATGGTTTTTTGCCGCTTTATTTGCGGGACAATGGAATATCACCAAAGGTTATTATGTGTGATATTAGTGAACCCTCACTTGCAAAGGCAAAAGCGGCAGCAGGGGAATATCAGTTCGGAAATGAACTTGATTTTCGGGTAGGTGATGGGCTGGATACAGTTGATTGCGGAGAAGTAAATGTCATAGTGATTGCAGGTATGGGGGGTCTGCTGATTCGAGATATTCTCTCCCGTAACATGAAGAAAACCTGCAGCTTTGATAAATTCATTCTCCAGCCGAGAAACAATTCCGGTCTACTCAGATACTGGTTGGCAAACAATTGCTTTGACATAACTTCAAATCTCCTTGTAAGAGAGGGGAAATTCATCTGTGAGATAATAGTCGCAATTCCGACAAAAAGCTCTGAGAAAGCCAATAATCCTCCCGTGGAAGACCTTAGGGATCCAGGTTCAGCCCGCTGGGACTTCCCGATGGATATGTATGAAACAAATCCTGTACTTGCTAGAGAATATGCGATTTCCAAACTGGAAACAGAGAAAAAAATAAGGAATGGCATTCTAAAAAGCTGTAACATAAATGATTTGGATATTATAACCGTAGAAAAACGTATTGCTTATTTTGAAAAGATAGTTTTTTAAAAATGACGGTATACTTGTCACCTTTAGTCTATTCAAGGAGGAATATGTATGAGATATAAAGATTTTATTCAATTGATTGAAGAAATAGCCCCAACCCGGGAATACGAAGATATTGATAACTCCGGTATTCAGATTTATACAGGTAGAGAAGAGATAAACAAGGTGCTTGTTTGTCTTGATATTAATCAGGATGTAATCGAAGAGGCAGTAAATAAAAATGCCGATATGATTATCACCCATCATCCCCTGATATTCAACCCTGCATATGTAATCGATAATAACGATTTTCCGGGAAGATACATCAATGAGTTAATTAAAAATAACATCTCTGTATATTCTGCACATCTTTCCTTTGACTTTGCAACAAAAGGAAATAACTTCTACATGATGCAGCTTCTGAATCTTTTAATCAGGGATGCTTGTTCGAAGGAAGAAGGATATTACGGTGAGCTTCCCGAAGCTATGAATTTCTCAGAAGCCTGTGAATATGTTGAGGATTGTCTTGATCTTCCAAAGAATTACATACGCTGTGTCGACGGAGGAAAAGAAAAAATCTTAAAAATCGGACTTTGTACAGGGGCAGGCGGTGATTATATTTTTAAAGCGGCCAGAGAGGGATGTGATCTGTTTATCACAGGGGACCTGAAACTCCACGAAGCACAGTATGCCAAAGCTGTTGGGATGTCAGTAATAGATGCGGGGCATTTCGGAACCGAGAAGAACTTTGTGGAAAACATGTCTCATCAGATTTATGCAAAGTCTGCAGAAAAGGGATTGACAGCTGATGTTATAATTACTGAAGCAAATACAAATCCATATATTCTTTAATAATGTTTGGGTAAGACAGGCAATCGCGCAGAACTGTATGTTCTGTGAGGAAAGTCCGGGCTCCATAGGGCAGGGATGACGGATAACGTCCGTCGCAGGCAACTGTAGGGAAAGTGCAACAGAAACATACCGCCGCTTTTGCGGTAAGGGTGAAATCGTGAGGTAAGAGCTCACGGCAGAACCTGGTAACAGGTTTTGCGTGTAAACCCCATCCGGAGCAAGACCAAAGTGGCTTAAGGGCTTTTGCCCGGTGACTGCCCGTCACCGCCAAGAGGTAGGTCGCTAGAGCCTGGTGGTAACATCAGGTCGAGATAGATGATTGCTTAACACAGAACCCGGCTTATGTCTTGCCCAAACATCATAATATATTTCAAAAAACCCGAATTTTACTCTTGAAATTATTATTAAATATTGTATAATAAAAAAGTCGCTGAATACAGACAGTTCTTTTGCGGATATGGCGGAACTGGCAGACGCGCACGGTTCAGGTCCGTGTCGGAGCAATTCGGTGGAGGTTCGAATCCTCTTATCCGCACCATTTGAGAACGCTAATATTGATACGATAAGTGTCGATATCAGCGTTTTTTATTTATGCCCAATAGTTAGCCATTGATTTTATTTTAAGCTTAGCATATATTATATAGAATAATCAGAAAATTCCTAATTAATAGACCAAGTTGTAGACAGTAAAGGTGAATACTATGAATTATAATGATTTAACAAAAGAACAGCTAATTGACCATATAAATAGTATCGAGAGATTAAATCTGGAACTGCTCAAGGAAAAGGAACTGGAGACCAAGCTGGAATATGCATGGTCAGGCAACCTTGGTCATTGGTACTGGGATATCATAACTAATTCTGTTACATTTAACCCATTGAAAGTAAAAGCCCTTGGATATACCATGGAGGAAATACCCGAACCGATTCCCTATCAGTTTTTTACAGATAAACTTCATCCAGAGGATTATCAAAATACTATGCAGACCATGCTTGACCATTTACATGGCAAATCAAATGTA
This sequence comes from Eubacteriales bacterium, assembly GCA_028702415.1. Classification (GTDB taxonomy): domain Bacteria; phylum Bacillota; class Clostridia; order Peptostreptococcales; family Anaerovoracaceae; genus Lentihominibacter. Next base: position 348 of record JAQVOT010000030.1, on the reverse strand, counting down.
TATGAGGTTGAATATCGAATACAGACAAAGGATGGAGAGTATAAATGGTTTTACGACCGTGGTAAAATAACACAGTATGACAATAACGGAAAGCCAGTATTTCTTGCAGGAATAGTTTTTGACATTACAGAAAAGAAAGACACACTGCTAGAGTTGGAAAATAAGAACCGGATTCTTACTGAGATGTCTTCTATAGATGGGCTGACAAAAATCATAAATCATAGAACGCTTATCGGCCAGCTGAAGCTGGAGATAATAGAAGCTGCTCGGACAGACAGTCCACTATCTATTGTTCTCTTTGACATTGATAATTTTAAAAAAGTCAACGACAGCAAGGGACATGTCGCC
>JAQVOT010000029.1 GCA_028702415.1 Eubacteriales bacterium | reverse complement strand
AAAGCCACCGAAGAACAGAATAAGACAGATTGTGGAGGCATATCCGGGGATATCTTTACCCATTACAAGAGTTTTAACTATTTCAATTATTAGATAAATTACAGATCCTGCAGCCACCACCCCACCGAAAGCTCCAAGGAATTTCAGAGGGAAATCTGCAAAATCAATAAAACCATCAATGGCATATTTAGTCAGGCCCCAGATTGTCCACTTGCTCTCTCCGGAAAATCTCCTGACATTTTCAAATTCTATCCATTCAGTATTAAAACCAACCCAGGCGAAAATGCCTTTACTGAAACGCTGTGTTTCCGGCATGGATGCGATGGCCTTTACCATCCTGTGCGTCATCAGTCTGAAATCCACAGCACCATCCACGATCTCAATATCGGAATATTTTTTCATGATTCTGTAAAACGCCCTTGCGAAAATGCTGCGTATCTTAGGTTCGCCTTTTCGAGACACTCGCCTGGCCGCCACACAATCAACAACCGGACTCTTCCCACCTTCAGGGTTAGAACCGGGGTCAATTATTTCAACCATGTTTTTTATTAAGGCAGGCGGATGCTGAAGATCTCCATCAATAATGACCGCATAGTCACTACTGCCTGCGGCAGAAGCTCTAAGGCCGGCATACATTGCCGCCTCCTTGCCGAAGTTCCTGCTGAAGGAAATATACTTCACGCTGGTTATTTCCTTCACAGCTCTTTCCGACAGTTTCTTTATTTCCTCCAGGGTACTATCTGTACTGCCGTCGTCAACAAAAATGAAAGTGAAAGTGTAACCCTCCAGTTCACCTTCAATGCACTTTGCCTCCTCATAAAAAGCATCAATATTCTGTCCCTCATTACAGCAGGGGACAATGATGTCAATTGTTTTCGTATCGCTCATAGTGAGTACAGTTTACACTATTTTATTAAATAAAAAAAGAGACTCTTTTTCAAGAGTCCCTTCAGTCTCAAATCAGATTATTTAATATATTCTACGAAAGCCTTAGCATTCAGTTCATCAGAATATTCTGAATCCATTTCTCTGATTCCAGCCGGGAATTCATACTTAGCCAGTCTTTCTACGAATGGATCCGGATTAAAGTGTTCTGGTCCCCATGCGCCTGCATCGTTCCAGATTCCCTTAGCAATCAGTTCCATCATGATTACAGGACCTACAGCTGTCTGTGCTACTACTGAGTTAGTGGTGTACTTCTTGATGCATTCCTGGTTGTCAGCTACCTGATACAGGTAAACTGATCTGTACTTGCCGTCTTTCCATCCTGTTACCCATGTACCTGCACAGCCCTTACCTGTCATGTCATTAGTAGAGTCTACTGGTGAAGGGATAACCTTACATATGAAATCTCTTGGGGTGATTTCGCTGTCGCCAACCTTAATCTTGTCTCTCTTGTTGTCAAGTCCCCATCCGTGGAGAGTCAGCAGCTTAGCTCTGAATTCTCTAGGAACACCATACTTAAATGTTACTCTGTTGCAATCGATCTCTCTAGGAACCAGCAGTACTTCTTCGTGTTCAACGTTTACTACTTCTACATCGCCGATTCCGTCAGGGAAGTTAAAGATTTCAGGTTCTGAGAATGGTTCAGTACAGTACCAATGTCCTTCTGGATGTTCCTCGTTCTTTTCCCAGATTACCGGTGGCTGCAGACATTCTTCGATTGTTGTCCATACGGAGAAACCGAAGTCTGAATCAGTGTTTCCGTAGTTGTCGCCATCACGTACGTCTACTCTGTCAATCTTGTCAAAGAGATGCACAGCTGCGAACTTAGCGAATACGTCTGCCATTCCAGGTTCAACACCTGATCCGCATATAGCGATCTTGCCGCTCTTAATCCATTCCTGCTGCTTAGCAAACTGATAATCCCCCAGTTTGATGTTTGGCAATTCATAAGGCTTTTCTGGATGTTCAGTTCCCAGTGTCATGGCACAGTCAAGATATCCGATGCCCAGTTCCAAACATGTGTCAAAGATGCATTCGTTCATTCTTGGGTCACAAGCGTTCATAGCGAAATCGCATCCGTATTCTTCTACTACTGCCTTAATGCTGGCAGGATCCATAGCGTTAACCTGTGCGGGAACGAACTTGCCGCCGCCACAGATATCGTTAGCTACAACCTTCGCTCTGGCTTCATCATAATCGGATACAACAACTTTTTCAGCCCAATCTGCATCAGCACCAGCGCGCTGGATGATCTTTGCTGCTGAAGTTCCTACTCCGCCAGCTCCGATAATAAGTAATTTCATAATCTTACCTCCATTTAGTCATGTTTAAAAAACATTAGATTCTAATTAATTTGTCTTCCGAACAATATAAATCATATATCTTTTTTTCTGACAATTCAATTAGCTGTTTGCTTAAAACCGGTACTAATTTGTTGTGTATTGCATCGTTTCCTTTATTCCTTGAGGTCTATCAGTATCATCTCTGCCCCGATTCCCTTGAAAATACTTCTGATACTGAAGGCATCTGAGCTCGAAAATATCTCACTGGACACCGTGGCATACCCCGCAAGCCTGTAGAGAAGCCTGGCTCTTGCTGTTTCTTCATCAGCAGGCTGCCCTATATCTTCTATCTTCTGCAGGAAGTTGTCTCTGTCCAATCTGAATCTTAACATTTTGAACTGCCCTGACAGACCGTTACATCTGATGAGAAATTCAGATTCTCCGTCATAGTTTCTAACCACCCTAAGAAGGTCGGAATTTGAACCTATTCTCTTAAGTGATTTGCTTACGTTATCATCAAAGTTATAAACCAGAATGCTGAGGCTGGTAAGATTTCCAGGGAATTTATCCCTTGTTGTAATCATGTAATTTTCACCTGAAGCAATAAGATTCTCATCAAGACCTTTCAGAATTTTGTAAGGCTCTGCAAGAACCTTGTTGATGTCCCTTTTCATGATTTCTTCAAGTTCAGGTTCTGCCTTCTTTATTTCAGCATAATCATCATAAATATCAACATCGACAATCACAGGCTTAATCTTCAGTTTATCTATATAGTCCGCGTACACACCCTTGACCTGGCGCCTGATTGCGTTCTCTATCTGCTCCGGTGAACATTTTGTGTACTTGGCTTCTATCTCTCGGCTGATAATTTTGCCGATATAGGTTTTGCGATATTCCAGAGGATGCATTTCAAACCACTGCTCGAAATGTTTGATGTAGTATCTTACTGCGGAAAAACCTGTTTCCTCGGCGATGGCTCCTATCTTCTTGTTTGTCCCAAGTAGCAGCTTTTCAGATTCTTCAACGCGTATGTAGCTCAGAAGATTTTGAAAAGAAAGCCCTGTTGCCTCCTTTATTATATGGGACAGGTAATAAATCGACAGATGTTCCCTGTCTGCAATCTCGTTAAGTGTAAGCTTACGATTGTAATTATCATACATGTAGTCAGTAATTCTATTCAGTCTTCCTGCTAGAACCTTGTTTCCCTTGTTCTTCGATTCATTCCTGAACTTGCCGCCTTCCATTACGAAGTAGCGAAAATCACTCATCAGACATGCTATAAGATTATGAGTGCTTTCTATAACCTTATGCTCATATCCATAGCCCTTTTGAATAACTTCCATCATTATTCTAGCCAGAATACCTTTAAGAACGTCAAGACTTTCGTCGCTGTCGTCCTCCATGTCGGTTACAAAGAAGTTGTTTTTCAGGTTATCATAATATCTGGAGAAGTAAGTAAGATCCATCTGAAGCATCATTACCATGTTATCCTCTCCGGTATTCTCGAAACTGTGCATTTCTCTGTCATTGATGATATAGATGTCACCAGGTTTCAGATTGTATGTGTAATATCCGTTACGAAGCAGAATGTTTCCCTCCAGAACATATACAACCTCCATGTCGTCATGAAAGTGTATGGGGTATTCATCAATGTTTGCTGTAATAACATTTATAGGGAGCTCATCCTTATACATTATTTTTTCTTTCAACATTTTTCTTCTCCTGCATTCACAATAAATTATGTTAACTCTTTTTGCGTTTGTAAATAAATGGTTCAACAAAGTATAAAGCTTGTAAAATAGGGCTTTGTCGCAGTTATCCACAAAACATCTGATATTGTATACAATCTTATCCAAAGGCTTCTGTGGATAACAAAATTTTTACTATTGTTGAAATTTCAACGGTTTCACCTGTCAAGTACTAAATCGAGTGCATTATTATCCACAGGTTTTCGGAACATTATTTAACCCTTTTCATAAAATCACCAAAAACCTTGATTTTTAGCCATTTTGCCAGATTTCAGCAATTTTATTACCGTATAATATTCCATATAATTACTTTTTTCCGTTCTATGTATACCGCAAATTTGTATTTATTTTATAATTATAACCCTTTCCACTGTATTTTTACAACGTAAAAATTGACTTTTTTGCTTATAGGTCTTAAACTTTTCATTATGTAATTGCTATAACGTGGAGGAATACAAGATAATGAGTACCGCAAAATTATACCAGCAAAATGTATACATCAAAGAATGGGATACAGAAATAGAATCTATCAACGAAAATGGTGTGTATCTATGCAGCACAGCTTTCTTTCCTGAAGGCGGCGGGCAGAGCTGCGACATAGGAAGCCTTGCTCCTGCAGGTGAAGACACTGACAGGTCGGCCGCCTTATATAAGATAACAGACGTACAGGAGGACGGTGACGATATCGTCCATAAGATTGTATGCGACGATGGATCCACCTTTGAACTTAAGGCAGGTGACAAGGTTCATTGCACGCTTGATTGGGACAGACGCTTTGACAACATGCAACGTCACTGTGGAGAGCATATTCTGTCAGGTATATTCTATAGGGAATGCGGAGGTGTAAACCGTGGCTTCCACATGGGGCAGGATTATATGACTGTTGATATCAGCCTGGAGGATAAGCCCACCAATCCTGAAATGGAGAAACCGGAAGAAATAACCTGGGAACTGGCAAAACACTGCGAGCTTCTGGCAAACAGAGTAATCTGGTCAGATGCACCTGTAAAGGTATTTCGCTATGATAACAGAGAAGATGCGGAGAATATGCCTCTGAGAAAGAATCTTGCCCTTGATGAAGACATCTCCATCGTATGCATTGGCTCACCGGAAAATGCAGCGGACTGTGTCGCCTGCTGCGGGACTCATCCTCAGACAGCAGGTCAGGTGGGTCTGATTAAATTATATAAAGTTGAGAAATACAAGGGGATGTTCCGGATTTATTTCGAGGCAGGCAAACGGGCCCTTATGGATTATTCAAAGAAACATGATATTCTGACAGACCTTTCAAACAGTTACTCCTCATCAATAGAGGACTTCCCGGAGAAGATCCGCGGACAGGAGGAAAAACTGGCCGATGTGAAAAACCAGCTTTTCCATATAAAAAAGGCATTCATCGAAAATGAATGCAATAAATTGAATGATCTTCTGACGGAAGCGGAAGAAAGCAGCGTTCTGGTTTATCCATTAGAAAACCTTTCTCTGGATGATGCTTTTAACATGTCCAAGGAGTACATGGGTAAATCTGCATGCAAAGGCAAACTCATTCTTCTGTACTCGGTTCCCGACACTTCATACATTCTTGTAAGCGACGGAGAAATAAAATGCGGACCTCTGGTTAAAGAATATGCCAACTTTTATGGTGGCAAGGGAGGTGGCAATGACATATCTGCCCGTGCTATATTCAAAACCAGTGATGATGCATCGCTATTTGCCGATCTTCTCGGCAAACATTTAAAATAATGAGCCTTGATGAGTTTTCGGACACGTCCCCAAAACTCATTTGAATGAGTTTTGGGGACGTGTCCGAAAACTCATCCACACAACTCATTCACAACTCACCCACACAACTCATTCTCAACTCATTCAATTCCTATTTGATATATATATCTACGGTTCTTCTTCCCCAATTCCTGCACTGGCTGTATGTAGGGAACCAGACATCGATGATATTTCCTTTTATTGCTCCGCCTGTATCCTCCGCATGTACCTGGCCATAACCCGGCACATATCCGTAGCTTCCCAGGGGAATCACTCTAGGGTCAACTGCAATCGTCCCCATGTGAACCGAGGTACCTGTCGCCGTTCTTCCGCGCAGGCAGTACGCAGTTGAGCTTACTGTAAGTTTGCGGCTGTATTTGACACCATTATATGAAATGGCTGTTCCTTCCATGGTAATCCGGGTTACCGGTTTCGTTAGGGTTTCTCTGGCGATTTCTTTTTTTTCCATAACTTCGCCGCCGAAATATGTGATTCTGTAAGTCACCTTATCGGTGCCCTTAACACCTTTTTGGGTTACTTTTTTCTCCCCTTCCATCATATCCGAAGTATACTCGGTCTTTTCCCTGAAAGCCACATCCTCCTTAAGCGTTTTCTCATCAACCTTGAAAGTTTTTATTTCAATTTCATCTCCATCCTTCAACAGAGCTGTCCTGTCCATTGAAACCTGATCCTTTTCGCCAAGATCAACACTCCAGACCCTCAGCATATCATCAACAGAGTTTCTGATTGTCTTTATCTCAGCGGTTTTGCCGTTTACCGTTAAAGATATATCCTTATAGCTTAAAGCGACAGCGGCGTAGAAGGCCACAAGGCCAAGATTGACACAGATGGCAATGATCAGTACTTTTATAAAGGTCTCTTTGCCTTCTGTTTTTTTCCGGATACGCTCCTTAATCTTTAACCCTTGCAAGTTCATAAATGGCCTCTGCATATATTCTGGTTAGTTTCATGAGATTATCAACAGATATTTTCTCATTTTTCTGGTGCCCCAGCTCCGGTTCTCCGGGAAATCTGGCGCCGAAGGCAACGATGTTTTCCATGGCTCTGGCATATGTCCCGCCACCTATAACCATTGGTTCTGTAGTTTTATCACCGGTATGCCTGCCATAGACATCCATAAGAATCCTGACAAGTTCGGTATCAGCATCAAGGTTAATCGGAGCCTGCTCCCTTTCCTTAACGATTCCAATATTGTATTTATCCAGCACATTCATAATTCCGGCATATACATCTTCATTTGTCATGGTAACAGGATATCTTACATTTATGGTAATACGTGCGGCATTTCTGTCCACGTCGATTTTCCCTACGTTAAATACCAGCTTTCCTGATTCCGCATCTTCAAAACCGCATCCGATATTCTCTCCGTGATAATCATATCCTATGCATTTGTTATAAAAATCAATGAAGTCAGATACTCCATCGTTCAGAAAAATTATTTCTGAAAGGAAGTCCATAAGAATGGATACGGCATTGACTCCCTGCCACGGCTTGGCACCGTGAGCAGATTTGCCTGTAACTGAAATCTCAAAACTCTTGCCCACACCCTTGCATTTTATTTGCCAGCCCTTCTCTTCGCGGCAGTTGGCAACCATCTCTTTGTATAAATCATATCCACCGGCTGCGGTGTCGGTGATTACAGCTTTGGCATGATCAGGAACCGCATTTGCTGCATTTCCTCCCTTGATGGAATTCAGTTCAATGCCCTTACCTCTGGATGCCGGAAGCTTCTTTATTATTTCGAAAATAAGTATTCCCATTTCAGCTCTTATTACAGGGAAATCTCCATCAGGTGTAAATCCCATGTCGGGGTAATCTCCAACATGCTCCAGATAATAATTCATACCCTTCCAGTTTGTTTCTTCATCAAGTCCCAGTATCAGTCTAACAGTCTTTGCCGGTTCAAATCCGCATTCTTTAAGGGCCTTCATTGCAAAGTATGATGCGATTACCGGACCTTTGTCATCCATTGCCCCTCTGCCACAGACATAACCATCAATGACCAGGCCTCCAAATGGTTCAAATTCCCAGCCATCTCCTTCGGGAACCACGTCAAGATGCCCAACTACCCCTACGATTCCATCTTCTTTTCCGTCATAGTCGATGTGGCCACCATATCCTTTGGCATCAAAAGTATCAAAGCCATCCCCTTCAGCTTTTGCAAGCATCCATCTGTAAGCTTCATCAACCTGCCTTCCGAAAGGTTTCCTGCCTCTGCCCTTATCTTCGTCAACTATGCTTGGGATAGAGATAAGTTTGGACAGAGATGAAATCATCTCTGTCCTGTTTTCTTCTATTTTCCCGTTTACTTTTTCTAGGAAATCCGTCATATTAGTTTACTGCTTCAACTCCTGCAATTTCAGGATAGCTTTACTTCAGAATTCTTTCTACAACGCCCTTGATTGTCATCTGTGCTCCAGGGCATCCTGCGCAGTGACCCTGAAGTCTTACTTTAACGATATTATCCTCTGTCAGTTCCACAAATTCGATGTCTCCACCATCTCTCTGCAGGAAAGGTCTGATTTGCTCCAGTGCTTCAATAATTTTTTCTTTCATTTGGTTTTCTCCTTTTAAATTATTTTAATGCCTCAATTGTGGCAATTGTTACAATTTTACCCTTATCCCATTTGCTAATGTAAGCCGTTTTCATTGTGTCTCCAACGCTGTTGAATTTGATGGATCCGCTGGCCCCATCAAAGGAATACTGAGGGTCTCCAAGTATCCTGGCAATGTCCTGACTGGTGGCATCATCGGGTGCCTTGCTGATGGCATCCACTGCCACGAAATATGCGTCATATCCGAGAGCCATGTTCTCAGAAGGTTCCTCCTCAGTCCCATACTCTTCTGTGTAAGCATTAAGGAATGCAGTTCTCTCTTCTGTAACCGCTTCTCCCTCAACCTTTCCTTCTGCAGCGAAGAACTGGACGAATGCCATACTATTGTTTTTCACTCCATTTCCCAGAGCTTCTTTGAACTCCGGTGTTCCCCAGCTTGTGTCCCCTAAGAACTGCACATCAAGATTCATCTGATTCGCCTGGGTAATGATATTAGCCGCATCCGTGTAATTCCCCGGAAGAATTACATATTTAATATCCGATTTTTTTAGTAACTCAAGTACCTTTGTGAAGTCCTTCTGCCCTGTCTCGAAGTTCTCATAGAAGTGAATGGCATCCTCATTATCGGTTTCCGCTTTCATTCTGTCCGCAAAGGCTGTCACCTTGGCAAGGGCAACATCGTCACCTTCCGGAATCAGAACGCCTGCCTTTTTTACATTTTTTGACTCAAGCAGGTATCTTGCCAGCAGATCCCCCTGATTGGACTCCGCATAACATACTCTGAAGTAATACGGGTTATTTCTTGTTATCAGAGGATTGGTGTTGGTTATAGAAATTGCCGTAGTCTTTGCCGCCTTGATGTAAGGCGAGGCAGCCAGGGAATATACGCTGCCGTAGCTCCCCAGAATTATCATGGGTTCCTTCACAAGAAGCGTCTCAACAGCCGTCTCCGTGGCATCAATATCCGACTTGTTATCTGAGAATACCAGAGACACCATCTTTCCACCCGTATTCGGATGAACCTTGTTTGCCAGTTGAATTCCGCGAATCTCATCCTCTGCCGCCTTGGAATCTACTCCCGTTACCGGTTCCAGGACTCCAATCTGTATTGTGGTTTCCTCATCCTGTGGTTTATCGATGAATGCCGCCTTGAAATTATCAAAGGTGGTAAACCCACATCCGCTGAGGCCGATTGTCATGGCTGCAAGAATAAATATTACAATTGTATTTTTGAATTTTTTCACTATCCCTACCTCTAAATGCATACGCAGTTATTATACATATATTATCCGTAAAGGTAAAGACTAACCTGCAATAGACTCACCCCCTTCTGATTTCCTTTCCTTTATTGTCACAGAAACATGCCAAACTGTGATAGAATTGTTTGCGAAAGGATATACTGATATGAGAAAAACAATATCTGTCATTCTTTGCCTTTGCATTATTATGACTATTACCGGATGCGGTGAGAAAAACGATAATCAGGTGGCGGGTTTTAAATATTACCACTATGAAACCACCGAATTCCATAAGGCACTCGCTAAGCTGGATAATCTGGCTGATACCGAGTCTTCGGAAAAGATTATCAAACTGTACGATAAGCTGTACGACCAGTGCATTGA
>JAQVOT010000028.1 GCA_028702415.1 Eubacteriales bacterium | reverse complement strand
GTAATGAATTAAACTCGGGAAAAATTGCTCATTTTTACCCGGTGAAGGCTTGAGAGGATAGAAGATGACTGAAGAAAAGAAAGTATATATAACAGATGGACAGAACCTGGCAGATAAGGCGGAACAGCTTAGGAAAGAGGGCTATAGCGATGTTACGATCAGGCTGAGCACTATGAACTACACGAGGTACAAGGAAACTAACGAAGGCAAGGAACTCCAGCCGGTAATCGATGGAATCAACAAAGCCGTTGATGCAGGGTTGCATGTACGTATTTGTATAAGTATCAGGGAAGGTTATAACGACAATGAGATTTTGGACCTTCTGCAGCTCACCTTACTGCACAATTATGACATTGTGTTCATGCCCACGATGGATTACGATAAAATCAAGGCCAAAATGCCTGCATTGAAAAAGCTTGAGCCAAAGACGGGAGAAGATTTCGGAGAAGTGGATCTCTACAAATATCCTATGGCTAAGGGACGTATAGGATTTCTTAAGAACTAGAATTAGAGAGAAATAAAGGGGAAAAGAAAACAGGGGACGAAAAAATGCAACTTGAATTACAGAAACTGAGAAAAGAGCTTAATGGGATTCTGGCTTCAGACAAGGCGCTGAAGCATGCCCTTCGGGAAGTTAACAAGATGGATATTATCAAGGCATCGCTGATTGCCAGAAATCCCAAACATCAGGAAGTAAGAGTAGGGGAAATTCTTGATGGCCAGCTTCAGAAAGATGTGCCCGTGGGAGACTATCTCTTTATTCAGAACTGTTGTGAAGTGGTTAAGATGGCCTATAACAATATAGAAATGGGCAACGGTGTGGATGGCAATCTGCTCAGGAACACATACAGGATTCTAAGGGAGGATCAGGATTCCAGATACAGAGATGACAATCCGGTTGTATACAATTTCAATCACGTACCACCACATTGTGCGGATATTGATGAAAGAGTAAACCGCTCCTGTCGCAAAATTTACGATGAAAAATTTCAAGATGATGTTATTGCAAAGGCAATGTATATTCACAATGCTATTATAGATATATGGCCTTTTGCGGAATTCAATGGAGAAATTGCCGTTTTGGCAATGAATTACTTTCTGCTGGAGCAGGGTCTCATGCCTATTGACATGCCAATGGGGAGACAGGATTATTTCGACCTGGTGGCAGCAGGTCTTCAGGGACGCAGGCTTGATGAGGAATACGCGTTTTTTAAAGATGCTGTATTCCTGAAGATGCACAGCGCAATTGATGTATGCCAGGACGTGGCAAATCGAGGATAAGAACCTATATCGAGGATAAGAACCTTTTGAGGGAGAAAAATGAAGATTAAACTTGAAAAAAAACATTTACAGTGGGGGCTGACATTATTTCTGGTGATCATCTGCTCTGTCATTGTATTCTTTGGAATATTCCGTGCGGATGTGCTGGCAACTTTCTTCAACACATTCGTAAAGGTTCTGGCTCCATTAATATACGGACTGGTTATGGCTTATCTTCTGTGTCCGATCTACAATTTTTCGGTCAGGGAATCCTATCATCTCATGAATCGGGGAAAGTATAAGTTCAAGTACGACCTGACCCTCTCCAAGGTAATAGGTACAATAATTTCAATGACAGTACTGCTTGTTACAATTGGAGGAATTCTTTGGATGATTATTCCCGGGCTTGTAGACAGTATTATAAACGTAATTGAAGTACTTCCTTCGGGGCTGGAAAAATTCACAGCATGGGTTGACGTTAAATTCCAGAATCTGCCTATAGCCAAGGAAACACTGGAGGAGTGGAGCAATACTGTAACACAATACGCACTGGACTATGCTACAAATACTATAATTCCACATTCAGGATCATTGGCAGTAGCCATTTCTGATAGACTTATAGGTGCATTTGGTGTGGTGTTTAATTTCTTTATCGGAATAATCGTATCCGTTTATTTCCTTAACATGAAGGATACTCTGTCCGCACAGGCAAAGAAAATCATAGTTGCAAATTTCAAAGAATCAACTGCAGAGGAAATTCTGGAGGGAGCCGATTACACAAACAAAACCTTTGGCGGATTCATCAGCGGCAATATTATCGATTCAGCAATTGTGGGAATAATATGTTTTCTGGTGATGTCTATCTTCGGATGGGAATACAGTCTTCTGATTAGCTGCATAATCGGAATATCAAATATCATTCCGTTTTTCGGCCCATTTATCGGTGCGGTACCTTCAGCATTGCTTTTGCTTATGGTGAATCCATGGCACTGCCTGTATTTCATAATTTTCATTTTAATACTTCAGCAATTTGACGGTAATATACTTTCACCTAAGATACTGGGAGATTCAACTGGCCTTGCCAGCTTCTGGGTACTGTTCGCAGCCCTTGTGGGTGGTGGTCTCTTCGGATTCATAGGAATGGTTCTGAGCATTCCGGTTTTCGCGGTAATATATGCATACCTCTCCAGAGCTCTGAACAAGAGACTGGCAAAAAAAGGCTTTTCTACAGACACCCTGGACTACAAGGTGGATAAGTACAGAACCAGAGGCCCCAATAAGAGGCGGTTGAAACCATCTCTCAACGATGGCAATGATGATATCAACCTGAAAGACTATTTTGCGGACAATCATTACGAAAACAGCGAGGTGCAGCATACGAGCGAAGAGGAAATCAGGCAGGCAGAAGAGGCTGGCCGGGAGGTAATAGAGGCCACCGTTGTTGAGTATGATGACAGTCAGCTAAAGCAGGAGAAAAAAGACGAAGAATAAAAATGAACGGGGAAAGGATTATAGAGGGAAGAAATAGAATGGCAGAACTTAGAGAGAAATTAATAGATATCTGTGGCAGAGAGTATGTGATTTTTGATGCACCCATGTCCAGGCATACATCCTTTAAGGCTGGAGGCAAGGCGGATGTTCTTGTGGAACCCCAGAGCATACAGCAGCTTAAGGATGTTCTTATGCTACTCTCTGGTAGGGAACACATGGTTATGGGAAACGGATCAAACATTCTCGTAAGAGATGGAGGATACAGAGGTGTAATCGTTAAAATGGGCCAGGCCTTTAACTACATTCGGGTGGAAGGCAGCAGAATGATATGCGGTGCAGCTACTCTGATGTCTGCTATCGCAAATGCAGCCGCATCAGAATCTCTTTCAGGTTTCGAATTCGCATCCGGAATTCCCGGGAGCATAGGCGGAGCTGTATTCATGAATGCAGGAGCCTACGAAGGAGAAACAAAAAACATTCTTGAAAGTGCCCATATAATTAAGGGCGACGGAAGCGGTGAAGTTGACATGAGCCCGGAGGATCTTGAAATGGGATACCGGCATACGGCACTTCATGAGACAGGGGACATTGTAACGGAAGTTACTCTGAAACTGCAGAAAGGTGAAGAAACAGCAATTCGCGATAGAATGGCAGAGCTGTCGGCCAGAAGAAATGAGAAACAGCCGGTGCAGTACCCCAGTGCGGGAAGCTTCTTTAAGCGCCCGGAGGGACAATTTGCCGGAAAACTGATACAGGATGCCGGATGCAAGGGTCTAACCGTTGGAGGAGCAGAGGTGTCAACCCTGCATAGCGGCTTTATTATCAACAGAGGAGGGGCAACCGCAACGGATATAATCCGCCTGAAGGAACTGGTGCAGGCATGCGTCAAAGAGCAGTTTGACGTGATGCTGGAGCCCGAAGTCAGGATAATCGGAGAAGACAAACCAAAAATGAGTTCTGGGGACGTGTCCGAAAACTCATTATATAAAATGACATATGATCTGCATACCCACACCACTTACTCCCACGGCAAGGGGAGTGTTGAGGATAATGTGAGGGCTGCAATTGATAAAAAACTGGAATTTGTGGCTATTTCTGACCATGGACCGGGGCACCTGCTCTTTGGGGTGAACAGAAATGACTTCCCCAATATCAGAAATGATATCAATAAGATGAGCGTGAAGTACCAGAGTATTCAGGTGCGATACAGTATTGAAGCGAATATAATTCATATGAAACCGGGAGGGAATGGGCTTGATGTCAGGCCCGAGGAATTCAGCGAGTTTGACTTCATAATTGCAGGAATGCATTTCGCGTGTTTCGGGTGCAGTTCTGTTAGGAACTGGCTCTGGAGTCATGGATTTAAACTGGGAGAAAAATCCCTTAAAATATCCAATACAAAGATGATAGTTGACGCCCTGAGAAACAATGACATAGCTATTCTGACACATCCGGGGGACAAGGGGCCATTTGACATCAGGCAGATTGCGGAAGTCTGCGCTGAAACGGGTACACTCATTGAAATAAACGGCAGGCATGGGCATCTGACTTCCGATGAAATTAGAATTGCAATTGAGGTTCCGGACCTTAAGTTTATAATATCAAGTGACGCCCACACACCGGAAGCTGTGGGATCCTATAAGACGGCACTGGACAGGGCTATTGAAGCGGGGCTGGACATTTCAAGAATTGTTAATATAAAGAAGGTGAGAAAATGAAGGTCATAATTGTGACCGGTTTATCCGGAGCGGGCAAGACCCGAGCCATAGATGTACTTGAAGACATAGGTTACTACTGCGTAGATAATATGCCGCCGGTTCTGGTAAAAAACTTCATTGAATTATCACGGAGAGGCAAGGGGATCAAAAAAGCTGCCTTTGTAATCGATGCCAGAGGCGGAGAAATGCTCGAAGACCTGAATGATTGCCTTGAAGAAATGTCAAAGGAAGGTGTGGACTACAGGATACTTTTTTTGGAGGCAACGGACAGGGCACTGGCAAGACGATACAATGAAACCAGAAGAGATCATCCACTGTCACCGGGAGAATCAGTTACCAAGGGAATCAAAAGGGAAAAGAAAAAGCTGGAGTTTCTAAGACAGAAGGCTGATGTTGTAATAGATACCACCAGTCTTAATAATGCTCAGCTTGCAAGAGAAATAGAGAAGATTGTAAACGAGGGCAAAGGATCACGAAGATTAGTTGTGAATATCATGTCTTTCGGATACAAGAACGGAATGCCGATTACGGCTGACATGGTATTTGATGCGCGTTTCATCCCTAATCCCTACTACGTTAAATCCCTGAAAAACCTTACAGGCAACAACCGCAAGGTACAGAACTATGTGATGAAGCATGAGATTGCCCAGCAGTTTATGGAGAACGTGGTTAATACCATTGAAAAGCTGATTCCGTATTACAAAAAAGAAGGGAAATATTCACTTAGCGTATGTTTCGGGTGTACAGGAGGACAGCACAGATCTGTGACTTTAGCGAACGTGCTGAACCAGCAACTGTCGGCTAAAGGTCTTAGAACCACTATTGAACACCGTGACTTATAGTGTTAGAATCAATGGGTAAAAATGATATTAAGGAGGCCACAAGAAAATGGAAAAACTGATTATTGCTGCCTGCATTTGCGGTGCAGAAGTAACAAAAGAACACAACCCTGCAGTACCTTATACTGTAGAAGAAATCGTAAGGGAAGCAAAGTCTGCTTATGATGCCGGAGCTTCGGTAATTCACCTTCACGTGAGGGAAGATGACGGAACTCCAACTCAGAGAGCCGATAGATTTCAGGAATGCATGGATGCGATCTATAAAGTATGTCCTGACGTGATCATTCAGCCTTCAACAGGAGGAGCAGTTGGCATGACTGACCTGGAGAGGCTTGATTCAACAAATGTTACCCCTACTCCTGAGTTCGTTACTCTGGACTGTGGAACATGTAACTTTGGTGGAGACGAAATTTTCGTAAACACAGATAATACAATCGCAAACTTTGCCAAGATCATGCAGGAGAAGGGCATGAAGCCTGAACTGGAATGTTTTGATAAGGGAATGATGGATATTGTTCTCAGAGTTGCAGGCAAGAAGGGTTATCTGGAGACTCCGATGCACTTCGACTTCGTATTGGGAGTACAGATGAGTGCAGAGATAAGAGATCTGTGCTTCTGTGTTGATTCACTTCCTGCAGGCTCTACATGGACAGGCTGTGCAATCGGCAGAGACGAATTCAAGATTGCAGCTGCATCAATTGCCATGGGCGGACATGTAAGAGTTGGTTTCGAAGACAATCTTTATCTTGAAAAGGGCGTTCTGGCCAAGTCAAATGGTGAGCTGGTCGCAAAGGCAGTTAGAATTGCCAAGGAATTGGGCAGAGAAATCGCTACTCCGGATGAAGCAAGGGAAATCCTTTCAATTCCACCAAGAAAAAAATAATTCATTATCAAGAGAGGACAATACAAGGATGTTTGAAAATTTAATTGAAATACTGAAAGCTAATCCGAGAAAAATTGTATTTACTGAGGGACATGATTCCAGAATCCTGGAAGCAGCCCACAGGCTGAAGAAAGATGGATTCCTGACTCCGGTGCTTGTAGGAAATGTTGAAGAAGTAAAGTCTGCTGCAAAAGCAGGGGGGTTCGATATCGAAGGCCTTGAGATTCTCGATCCGGCAACATACGAAGGAATGGAAGCCATGGTAGAGAAGATGGTAGAACTGAGAAAGGGCAAGATGGACGAACAGCAGTGCAGAGATGCTCTTTCCAAGGGAAACTATTTTGGTACTATGCTGGTAAAGATGGGCGAGGCCCATGCACTTCTTGGAGGTGCCACTTATTCAACTGCTGATACAGTAAGACCTGCTCTGCAGCTGATCAAGACAAAGCCCGGCAACAAGAGTGTATCATCGGTCTTTATAATGGTAAGAGAACATGAGGACGGTTCTGATCCAGAAATCCTGGGGATGGCTGACTGTGCGATCAATATCAAACCAAGTGCAGAAGAAATCGCTGAATGCGCAGTTGAATCCGCAGGAACAATCAAGATATTCGGTGTAGATCCTAAGGTTGCTATGCTTTCATACTCCACCAAGGGATCAGGAGCAGGTGAAGATGTGGACAAGATGGTTGAAGCAACCAGGCTGGCCTTGGAAGCAGCTCCTGAACTGGAGATTGACGGTGAACTGCAGTTTGATGCTGCAGTATCACCGGTGGTTGCCAGGACAAAATGCAAAGACAGCACTGTTGCAGGCCAGGCGAATGTATTCATCTTCCCTGATATCAATGCGGGAAATATCGGATACAAGATCGCCCAGAGACTGGGGGGATTTGATGCATATGGTCCTGTTCTTCAGGGACTTAACGCTCCGATTAATGATCTTTCAAGAGGATGCAATGCTGATGAGGTTTACACAATGGCTATTATCACAGCAGCATTAGCATAATATTAGTCTGTAATAGGGAAGTCGTGGCAGTTAACTTACAGCCGCAACTTCCCTTTTTTCATGTTATAATATTTTTGTAAGCACAGAACAGAAGTTTATTAAAGATTTGAGGTGAAATAATGATAAAGAAAGTTCTGGTATTAGGGGTTGGTGCACAGGGAAGTGCGGCAGCAAAGAAGCTTGAGGATGAACCGGCAATAACAGAAATAGTGTGTGCAGACTATGATATGAACGCGGTGAACAATATTGTTGGTGAGCTCAAGAAGGCAAGGGGCGTAAAGGTTGATGCCCATGATGTTCACAGCATTATTTCTGCAGCAGAAGGGACAGATCTGGTAATCAACGCTCTCCCTCTGGAGTGCACAGAAAATGTTCTGGAAGCAACCCTGGCTGTAAAGGCAAATTACCAGGATTATGCAGGAACAACCTCACTTGACAGGATGTGGGTTGACAGCGAACTCTATGACCCGGACCATGAACCCGCTTTTGAGGAGCTTGCTGCTCTAAAGTGGTGGAGATCCATAAATGCCATGTATAAGCTCTACGGCCCGAGGTTCAGCAACATCGGAAAACTTGCTATTTTTGGAACGGGATCAGCCCCGGGCCTTATCTGCGCAGCAACAAATTATTCCATGAGATATCTTGACACATGCGATACGATTTACAATTTCGTATGGGAAGGTGCAATTGCCAAGAGGTTTCAGCCCTTCTGGTGGTCCCCTGTAACCGCACTGAATGACATGAGTGAAATGGCTGTTGCCTGGGAGGATGGAAAATTTATCAACACTCCGGCATTTGGCAGGGATATAAAGCGACAGTATGACTACATGGATGAGGAGATCACCTTTAGAGAACACTGCCATGATGAGCCTCTTCATTACGGTTTCAATGCGGATACGTATTTCAAGGGCTGCAGAAACGCGTACTTCAAATATGCAGGTCCGGGTATGGATTTCTGCAAACCGCTTTATGAAGCGGGGCTTCTGAGTCATGAGGAAGAGGATTTTCAGGGACATAAAATAGTTCCCTTCGAGTTCATCCTGAGCCGTATTCCCCATGCTCCCAAGTATGAGGAAGAAATCAGGTCATTCGTTGAGGAAGGAATGGCTGTTGACTCGGGTTGCATGGTAATTGAATCCTACGGAAAGAAGGATGGAAAAGATCTTCTGGTAGAGGTTCATGTAAATGCTCCCGGATTTGTTGAATCATTCGTAAAGGCGAAGATGACAGGGGAAATGTATCTGACAGGACAGAGCGGATATCTTTACTCCAAGCTGTTTATAAATGGTGATCTGGAGGGAATGGCAGGAGTCATTTCATCAGACATGCTTTCGGATGAGCAGGTTGACAGGTTTTTCGAATACGCAGCGGAACTGGACATAAGCTTAGAAACTAAGATCAAAGAACTGTAAGCAAAATATGGATAACAAAATACGCTGCAGTTGAACTGACCCCCAAAAGTCTAACTTTTGGGAGTCACCTCATTTTTCATGCTGTTAATGTTGTTATCTTTTTATTAATAGCAGCAATATGCTACCGATTACCGCAAAAGCCAGAAGCAGGAAGAATACAGGAAGGTATGATCCCGTGGATGTGAGTATGGCTCCCGCCAGAGTTGCAACAAAGGATGTTGGTATCAGAGTCAGATTGGTAATACTGAAGTTAAGAGCATAGTTCTTTTCTCCGAAAAACAGTTTCGGATATATTGCTGAAGTTGTAGGACAAAGTCCATAACTGAACCCGCAGAGCAGGAGGGCCATAATACCCACAATTTCACCGCCACTTGTAATGGCTAGAATACCTACTATGGGAGCTATCAGCATGATAAGGGTAATTGCAAGCTGTGTTTTGCGAAGGGATAAGTTGTCATAGAGTGCCCCTGAAAACAGTCTGCCAAGTCCATTGCATACGGACATTATTCCCACGATTGTAATTGCAGCAGTTTCGGCTGAGCCTGTGAACATTGCGAAGTCCTTGGCGAAGCTTAAGGTTACATTGCCAATTGATGCCAGCATAGCCAGGGCTATGAACAGCTTCCAGAAGGTGGAGGTTTTAAGCATTTCCATTGCTGTGAAATCCTTTGTGCTTGAGGCAGCTACAGCTTTTGCTTTGGCAGCCACAGGTACTGAAGGACGATGTACTATCAGCCCGAAGATGAATACGACAATTGCCATGACTACACCTAAAAGGATATATGTCTTTCGCCATCCGAATTCCGGATTTGCAATGAAGCTTCCTGCCAGACTTCCGAAAATCAGCGTGGAGAAGCCAAAGCACATTAGCATTATGCCTGATGCCAGACCCTTCCTGTCAGGAAACCATTCTCCGATTGTTGCGATGGTAGTGTTATATAGAACACCTATACCTATACCACCCAGTAATCCGTAGGAAATGTACAGTAGACCGAGGCTGTCGGCACCGACTTTAGATGAAATGAAGAACCCCGTGAATACAAGAACGGCACTTCCAATCAATCTTACTCTTGGTGAAAGTTTTTTTGCCAGGAGGCCGGAGATAAGTCCGCCTATCCCGAAGCAGCATATGGTTATTGTGAAGTTGAGGGCCAGCTGAGTCGGGTTCCATCCGAATTCACCTGCGAGGGGAGATTTCAGAATTGACCATGAATAAATCATGCCTCCCAGAAGTAGAGTAAGTGAACCGAAGGCCAGAAACAGCCAGCGTATGTTATTTGTATTTTCCATTGCGTTCATTCCTTTCATACTTCTGTGGAGACTACGTTCTCGGCGTTGTACCGCTTACGGAGAAGCGGTTTTTCAATTTTACCGGTTGGGTTACGGGGAATAT
>JAQVOT010000233.1 GCA_028702415.1 Eubacteriales bacterium | reverse complement strand
ATGCGCTTCTCCGGTCCGCAGCTCACCCCTGCTTTGCCAGCTTCTCCGGCGGATCTCCCATCTTCCACAGAACCGGTAAGTGTCCCGGGCAGGCCAACCAGGCGCTCCCGTTCTTCCGGACTTTCGTCGTAGTCGCAGAGCCACTTTGCCGGCATGTGATTAAAAACCCACACTGCCGCCGGACCTGCAAAGAAGCCGATTATTATGCTCATTGCTATTTTGATAATTAAAATAATCATTAATTCCCCTTAAGAACATCCCCTTGTTTTTATATAATACAGTACCCCCACCGTTTCATCAACCATATTTTTCCAATTGAACCCTGCGGCTATATC
Source organism: Eubacteriales bacterium (assembly GCA_028702415.1). Lineage (GTDB taxonomy): Bacteria > Bacillota > Clostridia > Peptostreptococcales > Anaerovoracaceae > Lentihominibacter. Next base: position 2,171 of record JAQVOT010000233.1, on the reverse strand, counting down.
GGTGGATCTCTCTTGTTTTCTTGCTTTTGCAGGATTCATAAGCAATAAAAAAGTGTCCGGTTACAGGAAAAAATCCATCTTCGGACACTTTTCAGACTAAATGTTCTGCAGAACCGGTCACATGATGGAAATCACGTGCCGGGCACAGCTCATTGCAAAAGGTTCTACTTGGATTCTTCAACCTCAATCTCACGAATAGTCCTGTTATCAATTTCCTCACGGAGCTGTGCTACGAAACCATCGATGTCCCGCATACCTTCATCTCCAAGGTATCTGGAGCGTAGAGAAATCTTGCCTTCTTCCTGTTCGCTGGCACCAACGATGACCATATAGGGTACTCGCTGGGTGCGGGCGTCTCTGATTTTATAACCGATCTTTTCGGAACGGCGGTCAACCGATGAACGGATATCTGCCTCCAGTAAAATTCTGTTTACCTTCTCTGCGTACTCTGCGAAGTTTTCGGAAATCGGCAGCACGCGAACCTGTCCAGGGGAGAGGCATGTAGGAAACATGCCGGCGTAGTGCTCAATCAGCCATGCCAGAGTTCTTTCGTAGCAGCCCATGGAAGTTTTGTGAATAATGTAAGGACGAACCTTTTCATTGTTTTCATCGATATAATACATGTCAAACTGCTCAGCCAGCAGCGCATCCCATTGAACAGTAATCATTGTATCGTCTTTTCCATAAACATTGCGGGCATTGATATCCACCTTAGGACCGTAGAAGGCGGCTTCTCCCACTTCCTCCGTGAAAGGAATCTCCAGTTCCTTCAGAACCTTGCGGATTGCACTTTCGGTTTCTTCCCACACCTCCGGTTCGCCGATATATTTTTCTCTGTTTTCTGGGTCCCACTTTGAAAGGTGGAAAGTAACGTCATCGGTGAGCCCCAAAGTGTCAAGACAAAACTTGGCCAGAGCCAGGCAATTCTTGAATTCCTCAACCATCTGGTCGGGGCGCACGATCAGGTGACCCTCGGTTATCGTGAACTGACGAACTCGGGTTAATCCGTGCATTTCGCCGGAGTCTTCGTTTCTGAACAAAGTAGACGTCTCACTGTAGCGCAAAGGCAGTTCACGGTATGAGTGCTGCTTTGCCTTATACACGTAGTACTGGAAAGGGCATGTCATGGGACGCAGTGCGAAGACTTCCTTGTCGGTTTCTTCGTCACCCATAACGAACATGCCTTCCTTGTAGTGATCCCAGTGGCCACTTATTTTATAAAGGTCGCTCTTTGCCATCAGAGGAGTTCTCGTTCTTATGTATCCCCACTCCTTGTCTTCCAGATCCTCAATCCATCTCTGGAGTTCCTTCAGAATGATAACACCCTTTGGCATAAGCAAAGGCAGGCCCTGGCCAACAACGTCAACTGTTGTGAACAGTTCCATTTCACGACCCAGCTTATTGTGATCACGTTCCTTGGCTTCTTCTCTTCTCTTAAGGTCAGCCTTCAGATCCTCTTTGTTATCGTAAGCTGTACCATATATTCTGGAAAGCATCTTGTTCTTCTCGTTCCCTCTCCAGTATGCTCCTGAAGATGATACCAGCTTGAAGGCCTTAATGCCCTTTGTTCTCATAAGATGCGGGCCTGCACAGAGGTCAGTGAACCCATCTCCCTGTCTGTAGAAAGAAATGGTTTCTCCCTCAGGCAGATCCTTAATCAGCTCAACCTTATATGGCTCATCCTTTTCTTCCATGAATTTTATCGCCTCATCCCGTGGCAGAGTAAACCTTTCAAGTGGCTCGCCTTTCTTGATGATTTTTTTCATTTCTGCTTCGATTTTATCAAGGTCCTCACGTGAGAATGGTTCATGATCAAAGTCATAGTAAAAACCTGTATCTATTGACGGACCGATTGCAACTTTGGCCTCCGGGAATACATTCAAAACGGCCTCAGCCAGTACGTGGGATGCTGTATGTCTCAGGGCAGCCTGGCCCGCAGGATCTTTCCCTGTCAGAATTGCAAGCTCACAGTCCTCTTCCAAAGGTGTCCTGAGGTCCACGGTTTCGCCATTCAGCTCTCCCGCGCAGGCAGCTCTAGCCAGACCTTCGCTGATTTTCTCCGCGACTTCAATGACAGTGATGCCCTTCTCGCATTCCATCTTTGTTCCGTCCTTAAGTGTAATAAACATCTTGTTCCTCCTGATATCATTATATAACTTAATTATTATAGC
>JAQVOT010000027.1 GCA_028702415.1 Eubacteriales bacterium | reverse complement strand
TCCCGTAAGAACTTTTTTAATCGGTATACTGCCGATGGCCCTGCGTGCTAAAGAGTTTTCATTTATCTCCGGGCGCGCCTTCCAGACAAAGGTCACCACAGCTGCCGTTACAAGTCCTTCTACGAGACCAATTCCCAAATGTATTGGCTGCATAAGAAGCACAAAGGTGCCAAAGGGCAATTCTGTCTTCCCTGAAAACAATGTCTCCAACACAACACTAAAAGCGCCCATTTGCAATCCAACAATCGACGAAACCATTGAAGCGCCGAATATTCGGCCTGAAGTTAGTCCTTTTCGTGTTATCCATTTGTAAATCAGTGGATATGCGATAAAGCAAGTGTAAAATCCCAGATTGAACGCATTGCATCCGAAGGCAAGCAAGCCCCCATCTCCAAAGAACAATGCCTGTATAAATAAAATGGACGTCATGGTTAAATATCCCGCGTATGGGCCCAGCATTATTGCCAGCAACATGCCTCCGCCAATGTGTCCGCTTGATCCGGTTGCCGGTATAGAAAAATTGATCATTTGGGCTGCAAAGACAAACGCACCCATTACCCCCATCATAGGTACTTTCTTATCATCCAAATCATTTTGAACCTTTTTAATTGAGTATGCAGCAACACCAACGGTAGCTGCCATCATCACTCCGCCAACCTCCGGTGAAACCAGGGCATCTGCCATATGCATAATATTTTTCCTTTTTCTAATAAATACCGTCAACTTGGAATAGAAAATACAATTCCTATTGCCTAATTATATTATGCATTTTTTATGGTGCAAGCCTGTGTGGGGGATAAAAAATATACTATATCCGATGCAAAGAAAGCCTTAGTTTAATAGGCCCTTGTTGGATTCATTTTCATTTTTTTCTATGCAACATCCCCCGGATGGGGATAATTCCATAAATTAAAAAATTCACACCCCTTATCTAAATCTCAAGGATTTGATGACAAAGGGGTGTGAACTATCGCTAAGACATTCGGAAACTCTATTTATTTAACTTCTCAATTTCCTCTTCTACTTCTTCAGCGCCTTCGGCGTAGAACTTTTCTTCTTCTGGATCAAGTTCCTTCAGCAATCTTAGGAACTCTCCGGCATGAACTCTTTCTTCGTCAGCGATGTCCTTCAGTACTTCTTTCGCCAATATGTTGTCAGTCGATTCTGCCAATTGCATATAAAGTTGAATTGCCTCGTATTCAGCTGATACCATAAAACGAATTGATCTGATCAATTCTGCGTTGGTAATCTTTTTTTCTTTAGCAAGTCCTGAAAATGGATGTCCAAAATCTGGCATGGTAATTACCTCCTTAAATTTCCCATAGTTTTATTAACAATATTAGTATTTAATAAATTTATCTCCCGGAACGCCGCAAATGCTGCATCTATCCGGAACAAATTTTTCAATGTTTCCGCATACCGGGCAGAGATAATAAAATACTTCTTCTGTCTGGTCAAGATTCTCTAATGCATCCTGATAAAGCCCAGCGTGAACCTCTTCTGCTTTCATGGCGAATGTGAAGGACATGAGAGCAGCTTTGTTCCCTTCAGCTTCAGCTTCCTTTACAAAGTCAGGATACATTTCCTTATACTCGTAAGTTTCTCCTGCAACACCATCCTTCAGATTATCTGCAGTTGAACCGATTTTCCCAGCCACTTCAAAGTGTTTCAGGGCATGAAGGGTTTCCGCATCAGCTGCAGCTCTAAATAATTTTGCCGCATTAATTTTTCCGTCTTTTTCAGCTTTCTTTGCATATGCGGTATACTTCCTGTTTGCCTGCGCCTCTCCGGCAAATGCCGCCATAAGGTTATCAATTGTTTTGTTTTCACTCATTTTTTCGTCCTCCTTATCTTTACTAAAAGCATTTATCAACTTTTCTACCGTTTCTTTTGGAAATCCTTCCGGTTGCTTTTTATCAATCAGTGATTCGAGAAAAGCCATCGCATTATCACTTTGTGGAAGCATATATCCGGCTTCACGGATAATATCCTCAGCCATAATATGGTTGGACTTCTCGATGGCGGCCGCAAGCTTTCCAGGTAACCCGGCAGCGATGTTCTCCTGTTCCGACTTGCTACGCATAAGTGTTTTCAGCACGCCCATGACTGCTTCTGTTTTAGGCTGCTGCAATGGATACTCAATAGGTACCATTGAAATCGCACCGGATGGACAGGCGTCAGCGCAATCACCGCAACCTATACACTTATCAACATCGATGACGCTATTCTCGGTGTCTGTTGCTCCGGTTGGGCAAACGTAGAGGCACAAGCAGTCTTTTGTGCACAAGCGAATATTTCTTACAGCATATTTCTTAGACATTCTCATGACCTCCCTTCGATCTTTTCAAATTTCCAATTTGGCACCTTGCATACAGGACAAATGTCCGGTAGGGTATCTCCTATGTAGACAAATCCACATATGGTGCAGACGTAAACTCCGGTATTTTCCAGCATGGCGTCGCCCTCTTTCTGATAACGAGCCATAAGCGACTTTAATATTCGGGTAACCTTCTCGCTCCAAACCAGCGCTCGGAGTGCGCCTCGGTCCTGAGCATCAGCCGCTACAGCATTGGCATTAGGGAATCCTTCCTCAAGGTCTTTTTCAATTAGCGCAAGCATCTGGTCAAAATCCGGCGCCTTGGCAGCCGCTGATGCCTTTTTGAAATACCCGGCAAGATCATTAAAGAGATCTGCTTCCTCTGACTTGTACTGTTTTTCGCAACCACGCGCAAGATTTGTGCAAAGAGCGCTGACCTCTAATGCAGACATTTCCTTCATGTCAGAAGGCTGCTCCATGATAGCTGTTGTTTTCTTGACTTCAGTAGAAGCGGACTCTCCCTGTTTCTCAAATTCTGATTTTGCTGCGCCACAGAGAGGGCAAACCCAGTCCTCTGGCAGATTTTCCCATGCTGTGCCTGGTGCAATTTCTGCCTCTGGAATGCCTTTTGCTTCGTCATAGATATAGCCACAAACTGAGCAAATGTAAATATCCAAAATATAACCCTCCTTTTCCTTTTGTTCCATTTTATGCAAATTAAATTCTTATTACTTACTATTTCATTTAAATAGCTGTTTAAATCTCATGCCATCAATCTTTTTCAGATAATGCTTGCTCATTGGCTTTATTACAATACAAACCATCGAGCTTTTTCAGGTCTTCTTGACTCAGTGTTTTCAGCATTAAAAGATGAGCGGTTACAGCTATTCCAACAACGAGCAGAAATATTCTGATAAGTAGGGACATTACTAGAATCATAGAAACAATCAAGGTCGACCAAAGAAAAACCAGTGTACCAATTTTTGTTTTCTTCGGAATGGCCTTATAAGTGACATAGCTATAAATGTATGCTCCAAAGATTTTGTGATTCATCAACCAATTATACATCCGTTCTGAGCTTCGCAAGTAACAGAAAGAGGCAAGCAAGAGAAATGGGGTGGTGGGAAGCACAGGTATAAAAACTCCTGTAATTCCTAAAATTAAAGATAATGATCCTATTGTGATATACACATACTTCTTTAAAGATCGCAAATTACCGTGTTCCTCCTTCAATCCTATAAGTTAATTCATGCAAATTGATTCAATTCCCTAACCATCATTCCCATTCTTGATCTACCTAGAGGGCATAATAATGCCCCCTAGGATATTTTGATATTATTTTTCTCAAGCAAGATCAAATCGGTCTGCATTCATCACCTTGTTCCAGGCGGACACGAAATCCCGAATGAATTTTTCCTGAGCATCATCACTTGCATATACTTCCGCGATAGCCCGAAGTTCAGAATTTGATCCGAAGATAAGATCGACTCTCGTACCCGTCCATTTGAGTTCTCCTGTCTTTCTGTCACGCCCTTCGAACACATCTCCGGCTTCAGAGCTTGGCTTCCATACGGTATTCATGTCAACCAGATTTACAAAGAAGTCATTAGTTAAGGCCTCTGGATGCTTGGTAAATACGCCATGCTGGGACTGCCCATAATTAGTGTTGAGGACACGCATACCGCCTAGCAGAACCGTCATTTCAGGAGCGGTCAAGGTTAACAGTTGTGCGCGGTCAACTAACATTTCCTCTGCTGACACAGAATATTTTGCTTTCTGGTAGTTGCGGAATCCGTCAGCTTTTGGTTCAAGCACTGAGAAAGAAGCGGCCTCAGTCTGCTCCGGGGACGCATCTGTACGGCCAGGCTTGAAAGGTACGGTTATCTCATTTCCCGCATTCCTGGCCGCCTGCTCTAGGCCTGCACATCCGCCAAGAACAATCAAGTCGGCTAAGGAAACCTTCTTGTTGCCTGACTGAGCACTGTTGAACTCAGCCTGAATTTTTTCAAGAGTCTGAAGCACCGTGTTAAGCTGTGTCGGCTGATTGACTTCCCAATTTCTCTGAGGCTCAAGACAAATTCTAGCCCCGTTCGCTCCGCCACGCTTGTCAGAACCGCGGAAGGTGGAGGCAGAAGCCCATGCTGTGGATACAAGTTGGGAAACAGACAATCCGGAGGCAAGCATCTTGCTCTTCAAATCAGTGATATCCTGTTCATCAATCAATTCATGATCCACCGCTGGAACAGGATCCTGCCAAATAAGGTCCTCCTCTGGTACCTCAGGACCGAGATAGCGTGAACGAGGTCCCATATCACGGTGTGTCAGCTTGAACCACGCCCTGGCAAAAGCATCTGCAAACTCCTCAGGGTTCTCCAGATATCTCTTGGCAATAGGATTGTATATTGGGTCCATCCTTAGCGATAGGTCCGCTGTAGTCATCATTGGTGCGTGTCCCTTGTTAGGGTCGTGGGCATCCTGCACAGTATTTGCAGCCGCAGGATCAGATGGAATCCACTGATATGCGCCGGCAGGACTCTTGATTAAATTCCAATCGTATTTGAACAGGGTTTTAAAATATCCCATATCCCACTTGGTTGGATTCGGTTTCCAAGCTCCTTCAATCCCGCTACCAATCGTATCTCCACCTTTGCCGCTTCCAAAGCTACTTTTCCATCCTAGTCCCATTTGTTCGATAGGAGCTGCTTCCGGTTCCGGCCCTACATTTGTCGCAGGACCTGCACCATGGCATTTGCCGAAGGTATGCCCACCTGCAATTAGAGCAACGGTTTCTTCGTCATTCATAGCCATCCTTGCAAAGGTCTCCCGAACATCGTGACCGGAGGCTACCGCATCAGGCATCCCGTTTGGCCCTTCCGGATTTACATAAATCAATCCCATTTGAACAGCAGCCAACGGATTTTCAAGGTCACGTTCACCGGTATAACGCTTGTCGCCGAGCCATTCGGACTCAGATCCCCAGTATACGTCTTCCTGCGGTTCCCAAACATCCTCACGACCGCCGGCAAAGCCAAAGGTCTTGACTCCCATCGATTCCAGTGCACAATTGCCTGCAAGGATCATTAGGTCGGCCCAGGATATTTTATTGCCATATTTCTTCTTGATCGGCCAAAGTAAACGACGCGCTTTATCCAGATTAACATTATCTGGCCAACTATTGAGTGGGGCAAAACGTTGGGTACCATCGCTTGCTCCTCCCCGTCCATCGTTCATTCTGTAAGTACCAGCACTATGCCATGCCATTCGAATGAATAGAGGACCATAATGGCCATAATCTGCCGGCCACCATTCTTGTGAGTCTGTCATCAGGGCATAGAGGTCTTTCTTTATTGCATCGAGGTCTAGTTTCTTAAATTCTTCAGAGTAATCGAAGTCTGAATCCATCGGATTGCTCATGCTTGAGTTCTGATGTAGAATCTTCAGGTTTAATTTGTTCGGCCACCAATCTTTGTTTGAGGTACCGCCACCAGATGTAGCTTTTCTTGTTTTCCCTGTTACCGGGCATTTCATTTCTTCCATCTTTTAATCCTCCTTCACTTGTTTTCTTTTATATTTGAAAGACACCTTGGGCAGATACCTTTGAAATATACGTTTTTATCATTAATTTTGAAGTTTTTCAGATCACTTGAGTTCAATTCATCTATATCAAGGTCAAAGTTGAATATTGTTCCACAGGATTCGCATTTAAAATGCCCGTGGTTTTTAACCTCAATATCGTATCTGGTTTCATTATCTTCAATTGTTATTACCCTTACCAAACCTGCTTCTATCAGAATTCGCAAGGTGTTGTAGACTGTTGTTTTCGATAATGTAGGTATTTTCTTCTGAAGATCGGTAAATATCTGATCTACCGTCGGATGATTTTGATTTTGGACAAGATATTCTAAAACCTTCAATCTTTGATATGAAAGATTAATATTTTTTATCTTCAATTCTTTTACTAATTCTTCGAAAGAGAGTTTCATTATAATCACTTCCTATATTCATAATAATAACCAACTGGTTTGTAACTGTTACAAAGTTATTATCATTACAATATTATTATAAGCTATATATAATAATTAAACAATATAAAAATGGAATATTACAGTATTCTTATCACTTCGTTTATTGCCGAAGCAATTTCAACCAGCTTTTGACAATCGACCAAATCCGGCGTATCTGCGGATGTGTGAGTCACAGTTTTCAATAATTCAGGCATGAGTTCTGATGTAATAGCTATTGCAGGAACTTGATTCTGCACAAAGACCATATGGTCTCCGGCATACCATTGTTCTCCTTTTTTGAGGCCCTCATACTTTCCTAAAACACCTTCTACCAACTCTTCAAATCCCGGCCTGCATTCATAGAATGAATAGGTTGATTTCCCCTGCTTAAAACCAACATCATCTATGTTTATTACGGCTAAAATTTCTGACATCTCATTACCATACCTATTTAAGTAATCCATTTCACCTGCTGCACTGTAATGATCTTCCCCATTAAACGCCAGTATCTCCACACTATATTTGCCCCGATAGTCGGCCAGCATTTTCGAGGATACATTCACTGTGGAATTCAAATCCGGTGTGACCGTGGACGTGAATGAATAAGGGCAAAAACAAGCAAGGCACTCTACGTAATGATAGCGTAGGGTGCCTTGTTTCTTGCGTTAAAAATATTTCATTATTATTTATTTTTTGGCTTCCAGCAGATTAGTGCAGTGTTCAAATGACTAATGTCATGTACATATCCCGCATCTGCTTTTTCATTAAAATATTCCCGGAGGATAGGACGTGACTGTTCGACAGGAATTCCGAAAATCTGAAAATATACCTCGTTTCGGCGACACGCTTCCTCTACTGGAAGGTCATACTCGTAGTGCCTTGTCCAGTTCCTTACATCTGGCTGTCTGCCCATCAGATACAGAATTTCATAATACCAAAGAGCCTCCGTTGTCATTGCTCCAACTGGTCTGACCTCCAACATTTGCATTAGGCTTTTACGGTGCAGGTCATAAGAACCCCTTGTTACAGCAATCAGGCAACAAACGTCCTTTGTCATGGCTTCCATTTTCAGCAATTCGTCATAGGTGCAGATTGCAGGACACATAGAACTGAATGTCAATGAAAAGATTTTTTGAGGAGTATAAGTTTCCCACATTCCCTCGATGCATTCAATGTTTGAAAGTCCCAACTTATCGGCGTTATTTTTTAATACAGCAAGAGATGCACTGTCCATATCAAATGCGGAAACTTTGCGACTTCGCTTTGCGAAAGACATCGAATATGATCCCGTTCCAGATCCGATATCTAACACTGTAGTTTCTTTTCTGAGCCATCCATTTTCCGCCAGATAATCAGCGACCTCCTCCGCATGCTCGTTAAAACTAACTTCACAGTTCTCCTGCTGTTGCGCAATGTAACTGTAATATTGAATCCAACTTTTATTTCGCTCTATCCTGTCAGAAATCTTTCCGTAACTTCCGGTATCTTCCCATGCTTTCCGGCATTCGTCTAATGTAGTGAATATACGAACATACCTCCTTGAAAGGTTGTAATACAAAAAAACAATTCCACCAAGCTATAATCCCAGTGGAATCGCGTTTTGCTTTGAACCTTATTTTTTCTTAAATAATGAGGCTTTTACAACTCCCTTTGGGTCTTTGATTAACAAAATCACGAGCCATATGATAAGTCCCAGCGCCACAACCGAAAGACCGAGATAGAAATCATTGAGCATATCCACGGGCGCCGGAGTAAAGTACTCGTCGCGCAATTCTACATACTCGAATATCGCATCTACCAACCACATTAAGGAAGCACCCCAATATATCCAGCATAAAATACCAACCTTCATTTCACTTTTCGGTGCATTTTTATACCAGATAATTGTACAGATAATCGCCGCGAAAATGGTAGTAAGTAGTGTCATTATTGGCCTCCTAAATTCAGAGCGGGTTTGTGCTGCTCTTTAAGAACTTTTTTCTCCATTGCGTTGGTCACGAGCACCATACCAGCCCATACTGCAGTAACAAGAATAGCCATAGAGACACCGACCGTGGACATTTCATGCAGCATAACCGACGCATCCGCTGGATTGCTTGCAGCTGTCAAGAACGGGAACCACGGTACCACCTCGCCATGCCACACATGTTCGAATGCCAACAGAGCAGAACCTCCCCAAAGCATATTGGTAAGCCATTTGAGTTTTCTGGAAAACGGTATTCTAATTTCCATCTCATGGGTACCAGTTTCGGTTTTGTGGTCTGCAGGCTCAACATCTCTTTTTGCCTTTGATACAACGGTAGTTACGATTGCTTCAGCAACAGGTACAAGAAAACATGCCATAAATAATTTCCTCCTCTAATAATATATTTTCGGAATAGCACATTCATTGTACATTTTGATTCATCATTTATGAACATGCATAAATAGACTTCTGTTAAATGGTTATTCCATTATATAGATTATATAGATTGCACACCGCAGCACAAGCCGGTATGGGGGATATAAATTATATTTTTTTCTATGCCTTGAAAGTATTGAATTACAGACGTTTTTTTGTTCTGCTTTTCCTACAAAATCCTCAAATTGTATACTTCATATGCCCCGGATGGAGATATAGATGTTAATATAAACCTACTATAATAATACAGCATTCTCCAAACTCATTTAATAAAATGGTTTATTGCATTATTTAGATTATCTATAGCATCTTTATCGCCTGATTCTACAGCATCTACAATACAATGCTCAAGATGATCCTTTAAAATCACCTTTCCGGTATTGCTAAGTGCCGAAATAACAGCAGATAATTGGATTAATACCTCGCTGCAGTCCTTTCCCGTCTCAATCATGCGCTTTACCGATTCCAGGTGACCAGCAGCACGTGACAGTCGGTTTAAGACTGCTTTTGTGTTTTGATGATTGTGTGTATGCCCTTCAACATGACTGTGTACATATTCAGTACCATCTGGTTTTTTATGTGTGTGGATATTTTCACTCATATTAAAATTTCCTCCTTTATTTAATCTGTAAGCATAGCATCCACGACAAAGCATTCTTCAGATTATATTAAATATAGCACTTTAAATTCAAATTTATCATAGTAAAAAATTTTCATTTCGTTACTTTATCCAAATGTGTGCTAAATTTCGGGCTTAATCTTCTACAATTTAGAATTGGTATTTTTTAATATGTTTTGTTGAAAAGAACTGTCTGTTCTTTCATTGAAATTTTACCAACTTGATACCCGTATTCTAATAATTCCTTTTTATAATTCAAAAAAGAGTGGTCTATCGGCATTCCGATAATATCCTTGACCTCATCAAAAGTCAATTTGAACGATGGTTTACCATTTTTCTGCACATATTCCCATAACAAATTATATTTACTCATTCTATTGCACTCCTTTCCAAACTTCTATATATCGCAAAAATAGCGATATATTTATATACTAACATCCAATCTGCTCTGTCAACCTCAAATTTTTCAAAAAACATCTAATCTGCTCTGTACGCTACCTCTGACATCTAACCTGCTCTGTACCGAACACCTAACATCCAATCTGCTCTGTACGGTTCAAAATTCGCCCTTTGGACTTATTCCCGTGAACCGATAAAATTACAGTTTCCGACCACCGGTTCTCGAATAGCGAAAATTACAAATCCCCTTATTTCAAGCCTTTTGCACACTCTTACTTATCAACCCTTGATAGAGTAGAGCAGTGGGGCTGCCACCGCCCCCTCATCAAACCGTACGTGCGGTTTTCC
>JAQVOT010000026.1 GCA_028702415.1 Eubacteriales bacterium | reverse complement strand
GGAAAATTTTTTTCTGGACGATGGTGCATACCTGGCAACAAAAATTGTAATCAAGGCTGCGAAGCTTTTCGCAGAGGGAAAGAAAATAGATTGTGTAATTGCGGATCTGCAGAATCCGGTAGAGGAGAAGGAAATCCGCATACCCATCAAATGCCAGGATTTCGGTCCTTACGGTGACAAGGTTCTTTCAGATCTGGAGGATTGGGTACGTAATGACCCAAAGGCGGATATGCCCGAGGGTACACGAATTTGGCTGGAAGAGCCGAATTATGAGGGTGTGAGAATCAACTTCGAGCCGAGCCCCCATGCTGATGGAGAGGCAGATGTGGCTCAGGGCTGGTGCCTGCTGAGAAAGTCACTTCACGATCCTCTTCTTCCTATGAATATCGCAGCAGATGTCCCGGGAGGGGCAGCGGCAATTGAAAAAATAATGAGAGAATTCCTTTCCGCCTATTCCGATTTGGAATTGCAGGCAGATTCATAATGACAATATGAGCACCTTAGAGAGAAAACTTGAAAAACTGAATAAGATCCTTGACGGATACGGAAAAGTGATCGTGGCACTTTCAGGAGGAACCGACAGCGTGTTCCTGCTGACCTTCGCCTATCAGAAATTTGCCGGGGAGGGACGAGCAGACAGTGTTGCAGCAATGACGGCTACGGGACCTCAGTTTGCGGCTGATGAGACCGGTTTCGCGCAAAGGCTATGTGAGGACCTGGGAGTTGCTCACAAAGAGATGGATGTTTCCCATGTGATAAACATGATAAAGCGCAATCCCATCGACAGGTGCTACCACTGCAAGCGGGAGATTTTCGGAAAAATGAAGGAGCAGGCGGATATGGAGGGTAGAGTGCTGGCAGATGGTACTAACCTCACGGACATGGAGGATTATCGTCCCGGGTTTAAGGCAATACGGGAGCTGGGAGTGGCCAGTCCGCTTATGGAAGCGGGGCTGACCAAGGATGACATCCGTGAGGGCTTGCGGCTTTTCGGTACGGATTCAGAGACTCACAGGTTCCGAAAGAAGCTCCCAGTCGGCGGAGGAGTGCTCCCCATGGTTGCGGAAATGGCGGATCGGCCTGCCTTTGCATGCCTGATGTCAAGAATACCTTACAGGGAAACAATCACGGAAAGCAAGCTGGAAGCGATCTATCGCGGTGAGCAAATACTGAAAGACCGGGGCTTCACCCAGGTGAGAGTTCGCTGCCACGAGATTGCCGGGAAGGTCAGCGGAAGCGAAGGCAGATTTTTGGCCAGGATTGAGGTGCTGCCGGATGAGCTGCAGAAGCTGCTAAAAGAAGCTCCTGAAAATATGAAGGAATTTCACAAACTGGGATTTGAGTATGTAACAATGGATCTGGGCGGCTATGAAAAGGGCAAGATGAACGGCATAATTAAGAGTGCGGCACTGAAAGAACCGGATAGAATCAAAGTAACCGAAACCCTTGTACGGGGGGATGCCCGCCGGGTTGACTCTGCCGAGATTATGGCGGAGATAGACAGGTTTCTGAAGGAAACCCATATGAAAAAGTACAGTTTTTCGGATTTTGTGGATATTATAGATAGGCTTCGTCAGCCGGAGGGTTGTCCATGGGACAGAGAACAGACCCATGAAAGTCTGAAAAAGCACATGGTAGAAGAGGCAAACGAAGCCCTGGAAGCCATTGATGAAAAGGATTGGCAAAACCTTTGCGAAGAACTGGGGGACGTGCTTTTGCAAATCGTTCTTCATTCTCGGATTGCTGCCGAATCAGGAGAATTTACAATAGACGATGTAATCCAGAAGGTCAGCGAAAAAATGATTCGCCGCCACCCCCACGTTTTCGGCAACATCGATGTGAGGGATGTGAATGAAGGCCTGGACCTGTGGGAAGAGATCAAGAAGAGGGAGAAGATGATGTCATGAAACTTGTAGCAAAAAAATTTGATGAGTTGACAGCCCCGGAGCTGTATGAAATAATGCGCGCCCGGAATGAAATATTTGTGATAGAGCAGGATTGTGTCTATCAGGACTGCGACGATTGCGATTATGGCTACCACGTTTTTTACCAGGATGAAGATCCCCTGCCGGGCTCCTCATCCGCAGCGGGGCCGGTTAAAGCATACATGCGAATTTACGAAATAGACGAAGAGCCGGCAGTGGCAATGTACCGAGGGCAGGCAATCTGGGCAAATAACCTTACGGCAGAGCAGCTGTCGGAGGCAGAGATAATTGATACCCACGACCATGTGGACAGCGTCGGCGACCGGGTGGGTACAGGATCCACCGGAGCCGGAGGTATCACCGTTCAAATGGGCAGAGTGCTTACCATTAAGCATGGTGAAGGTCTGGGGCTGAAGCTGCTACGCGAAGGAATCAAGGTGGCCAGAGATAAGATGCATGCGGACAGAATCTTTATCGAAGCCGAGGATTACGTAATAGGATTCTATGAGAAGGAAGGTTTTTACCGGATATCGGAAGTGTTCATGAAGGACGAAATTCCCCATGTGCAGATGGAATTGCAGCTGCTGTCTAAGTAATAGAGTAATATTAATAAAATGAAATGTTATTATCACATAACCGACACACTACCAGCGTATAAGTTGGTTTATAATATACCCGGAGAAAGGGGAGTTATAGTATGAAGAAACACAATAGAATTTTTTCTGCCGTCCTGGCAGTAGCAGTTGGGCTTGTAATGACCTTAGGAACAGCCGGGGTTGCCTTTGCTTCAGAAGACGATGCATATCTGGCTCTGGGGGCAAATCTGGATGACGGCGAAAAAGCTACAGTATTGAATCTGTTGGGAGTCGCGGATACAGATGACTACAATATTATCTATGTAACAAACCAAGAGGAACACAAATACCTGGACGGCTCCGTTGATTCCAGCCAGATTGGATCACGGGCTCTTTCCTCAGTATTGATTAAGGAAACCGGCGGAAGCGACATTACTGTCGATACTTACAATATCGGTTTTTGCACCGGCGAAATGTACAAGAATGCTTTAGCCACTGCAGGAGTATCAGGCGCGGAAGTTAAGGTTGCGGGACCCTTTGTAATTTCGGGAACGGCGGCACTGGTGGGAATAATCAAGGCTTACGAGGAGATGACCGGAGAAGATGTAAGTGACGAGGTTATCCAGGGAAGTGTTGATGAACTGAACACCACCGGTGAGCTGGGAGAGGAAATCGGTGACAAGGAAACGGCCGCTGATATCATGTCGGAGGTTAAGGAAGAAATCGCCGATAACCCCGGTATGACTTCGGAGGAAATAAAGGAAGCAATTTCCGAAGCTGCTCAGGAACACGGCGTAACAGTATCTGACGAAACACTGGGAAAGGCCAAGGACACTCTGGAAAATCTTCAGGGGCTGGACATCAACTGGGACAGTATTGACCTGAGCAAGGCTGAGGGACTTTTCGCAAGATTAATAAGCTGGGTAAAGGGACTGTTTAACTAATACTACTCAGGAAAACATACCGCTGCAAACTGAACATGCAAGATGAAGGCGGACATGTAAATATACATGTCTGTCTTTTTTCGTGAGTTATTGTTTTTTTAATAGTTCCGGTACCGATCTTTGGGGACCCATAGAGATAACAAAGCTTGAGCTTTGGCACGGTGAAGGAGTATAATATAAGAGAGCTTTTCGAAAGGAGAATTGTTATGAAAACGAAAAAAGCGTTTACAACTAATATATCGAATATAACTGACTGCGCCAAGGCGGCGGCGAATCGCGTAACAGAAACTGCTGCCAGTAGATGTCCGTTTGCGTCGAAAGACCGGGAAGAAGCCTGTGAAATCATTGAGGAAGTATATAGCGTAAGCCCGAGCACAATGAAGCAGCTGAAAAAACTGGACAGAAAATCCAGACGTCTGGAGAGAAAACTTCGCAGAATAGAAAAGAAGAAAATTAAGCTTTTGCGAAATTGAAGCATGCTTTTGTGAAAGTAAAATAAATAACTGCAGGAGGATAAACAGAATTCATGAAGAGAGAAGAAATTAGCTCTTCTTTCGGCACGCCACAGATTGCCTATGTGTATGCGGAAGTATTTAGAGGGGACATATGCAAATATATTTGCACGTGTTCTTTTTTTATGCTATCCTTTATGAAGAAATCGGATAGTTACTATGCCCTTTAATAAAGGGTTGAGGAGGAATCATATGAAAGCCAAGGAATACCAGGCGATTCTGCAGGCGGCAGCGGAAGTTCTTGGTGGGGGAATGCACATAGTGAACGCCCAAGGAATAACAATTTTTTACAACGAGGAGATGGCCAAACTGGAAAAAATCAACGTCAGCGACGTTCTGGGGAAGCCCTTAAGAGAGACTTTTTCCTTCATTCAGGGAGAGGAAAGCACTATCTATCAGGCTTTGATGCATCGCAAAATGACGATACAGAAGCAGCAGACATACCTGAATGTTTACGGCAAGGAGATTACCACTGTGAATTCCACCGTGCCAATCATAGTTGAAGACAAGGTGATTGCCGCCATGGAGGTTGCCCGTGACATCACGGACATCAAGAATATGAGCGACACGATCCTGGATCTGCAGGATACGGTTAATGCAAAGACAGACGGCAACAAGTCAAAGGGCATTAACAAATACAGCTTAAGAGATATAATCGGCGAGAACAAGGCCTTTGAAGAAGTGGTAGCCCGTGCCAGGAAGGCATCTCTAAATGATGTGTCGGTTCTTATTTATGGAGAAACAGGCGTAGGCAAGGAGCTTTTCGCCCAGAGCATTCACTATGACGGACTCAGAAAGAACAAGCCTTTCCTGGCTCAGAACTGTGCGGCAATTCCCGAGAGCCTTCTTGAGGGCATGCTTTTCGGTACAGTCAAGGGTGGTTTCACCGGAGCTGAGGACAGAGCAGGCCTCTTCGAGCAGGCAAACGGGGGCACCTTGCTTCTGGATGAGATAAGTGCCATGCCTATAGGACTGCAAGGGAAGCTTTTGCGTGTACTTCAGGAGGAATACATAAGACGGGTTGGAGGCACGAAAGATATTCCCATTGAAGTCAGGATTATCGCCACCATCAATGAGCCTGCCGAGAAGCTGGTCAAAGAGGGAAGACTACGAAAGGACCTGTATTATCGACTGGGCATAGTGAACATGACCATTCCGCCTCTTCGTGAGAGGAAGGACGACATACCGATTCTGATAAGCGAATTCCTTAAGAAATACAACCAGCGTTATGGCAGAGAAATATGGATGGTTTCGGAAGCCGCCCGTGAAAAGCTGTACAAATACGACTATCCCGGGAATGTCAGGGAATTAGAGAATATAATCATGTCAGCAGTATCCATGGCTGATGACGAGCATGTACTGGAAGCCGATGACATTGAGATGGGTAGCGAGTACAAGGGTAAAATTTCAAGCTTCAGGGATTTTGCCACAAACAGCAACACACTGTCGGACTACCTGGAGGGTATTGAACAGACAATAATCCGGCAACATCTTTTGGCCAACGATGGGAACCTGTCTAAAACCGCCAAGGAACTGGGAATGTTGAGACAGAATCTGCAACATAAGATAAAGAAATATGACATTTAAGGGAAACCAATACCCAGACATGCAAATATAATTGCATAGTTTGAGCAAATATATTTGCACCAAATGGAAATAAATAGGCAAAAACTGTGACGCGTTAAATCGCAGGCGTGCAGGCAAAGGTAAGGGAGATGCCCATATAGCAAGGGCTTCGGTGAAAACATAATAAGTACTATAGATAAAAGCAAGTTGGCACGGGACTTGCTTTTATATTGATGTATCGAAAGGCCGGGAAAAGGCCGGCAAAAAAACAAACAAATTATTACCAGCGACGTGGGGCAGAATGGAGCCAGATCTGAGATCCCGAAAAACCTCGCGTCGGACCTTTAGTCGATTTGTTTAATAAATCGGGTTAGGTGCAGAAAGGAGAACTAAAAATGAAAAATGTAAAAGTAATCATCTGGGGACTTGGCGCTATGGGCGGCGGAATTGCAAACATGCTTCTGACCAAGAAGGGCGTTGACATTGTTGGCGCAGTGGAAATCGGAGACAGAGTAGGCAAGTCAATGTTTGATCTGCCAATCATACAGCACGAAAGAGGAGATAGAGAAGATGTTATCATGGGTGCTGCTGAAGACGTAATCAAGCCAGGCGCTGCTGACGTGGTAATCGTTTGTACAGACTCATTCACAAAGGAAGTGTTCCCTAAACTCAAGATGGTCATGGAAGCTGGAATGAATGCGATTACATCTGCTGAACAGATGGCTTACCCTGCAGCTCAGGAACCTGAACTTGCTAAGCAGCTGGATGAAATCGCCAAGGCTAACGGCGTATCTGTAATGGGAACAGGAATCAATCCTGGTCACATTATGGACCTGCTGGTACTGGTGATGACAGGCTGCATGGTAGACGTAGAGCACATCCTCTCAAAGAGAGTTAACTCACTGTCACCATTCGGACCTACAGTAATGGAAGAACAGGGCATTGGCATCAGCAAGGAAGAATTCGAAGCAAGAAAAGCTGATGGTTCAATGGCAGGACACGTTGGTTTCGCTGAATCAGTTGGCATGATGGCTGACGGTCTGGGACTGACTGTAGAAGAATTCACACAGGACATGGATCCTATCCTGACAGATGTTGACAGAAAGTCACCTTATGGTTTTGCGGCAGCCGGATCATGTGCAGGCGTTGCTATGGTAGCCGATGCTAAGCTGTCAAACGGAATGGAAATCAGAATGGAGCATCCGCAGCAGATCGAACCTGAACAGGTTGGAATCAACACCGGGGATTATGTAATCATCAAAGGTACTCCGGAAATCAACATGGTTAACAGCCCTGAGGTAGAAGGCGGACTGGGAACAATCGCAATGATTGCTAACAGCATCCCTAATATCATCAATGCTGAACCTGGACTGCAGACAATGATCACCATGCCTATTCCATGCGCAATTATGGGCGACATGAGAAACAAGGTTCGCGAAGATAAGAAAATTGTAAAATAAGAAAACCAATACGAAGGAGATATAACAATGGCAAAGAAAGGCGACTGGGTTCGCATTCACAGCGTTGTTCTGAAGGCAGACGAGCGTACAGCTAAGCTTCCCGAAGACACAAAGAACTGCGACCTTGAACAGTGGACAAAGGGCTTTCTTCTCGCTGATGCTAAGCTGGGTGACGAAGTAGAAGTCGAAACAGCAGTTGGCAGAAGGGAGAAAGGTACACTTATCGATGAGGCTCCTTACTATGACCACAGCTATGGCAAATTCGTTCCTGAACTGATTGCAATCGACAAGCAGCTCAGGGAAGAAATGGCTGAAATAGGAGGTGACAAATAATGACACTGGCAAAAGACTATGCATCGGTAATGGGCAGATCAAACGACATCCAGAAGGACGCTCTGGGTCTGGACTATGCTGAATTTGAAACTTCCCCAATAGCATTTGATTATGAGAAGCTCATGACTTCAACCGGATACACTCTGGAAGAAGTAAACAGAATTCAGAGCCAGTACGGAGTAGGCAATACACCTTTGCTGGAAGCAAGAAATATTACAAAGCTGGCTCGTAAGTATGCAAAACCAGGCTACGGCGCCAGAATTTTCATCAAGGATGAAGCGGCCAACGCATCAGGCTCATTTAAAGACAGACGTGCTGCATGTGCTGTATACCATGCAAAGAAGCTGGGATACAAGGGTGTTATGGCAGCAACATCAGGCAACTACGGTGCGGCAGTAGCATCACAGGCTGCAATGCAGGGACTGAAGTGCATCATCGTTCAGGAATGCTACGACTCAAAAGGAGTCGGACAGCCTGAAATCGTAGAAAAAGCAAGAAAGTGTGAAGCTCTGGGTGCTGAAGTTGTACAGCTGACAGTAGGACCTGAACTGTTCTACTCATTCCTGTCAATCCTGGAAGACACAGGCTACTTCAATGCATCCCTTTATTCACCATTCGGCATTGCCGGTATCGATACTCTCGGTTACGAAATCGTACAGCAGTGCAGAGAAAAACTTGGCAAGGATCCTGACATGGTAGTATGCACAACAGCAGGCGGCGGTATGGTAACAGGAACTGCCCGGGGAGTAAGAAAAGCAGGATGCGATGCGGAGATCGTAGCTGCATCAATAGACCTTTCAGGTCTCTCCATGGCATCAGACGTGGACTTCAACAAGAAGTCATGTACTACAGGCCATACAGGATTCGGCGTTCCTTACGCCACAGACCCTGACCACTCAGACGTTCCTAGATCGGCAGCAAGACCTCTCAGATATCTGGACAGATACGTAACCATCACTCAGGGTGAGGTAATGTACATGACGGAAATGCTGGCGCAGCTGGAAGGTATCGAAAGAGGACCTGCTGGACAGACAGCTCTGGCAGCAGCATTCTCACTGGCTCAGGAGCTGCCGGAAGAAGCAATCCTGGTTGTATCAGAAACAGAATACACAGGGGCAGGCAAGCACGTACAGCCTCAGTTATACTTTGCAAAACAGAACGGAATCGATGTAAGAATCGGCGACCCTAAGGAAGAAGTTCCGGGAAAGAGCGTTGTACTTCCATCAAGCCCTTCATTGTTCAAGTACAAGGAAGCTGACGTAGATCGCTTCAGGGCATCCCTTATCAAGAAGGCTGTTAAGAAAGCAGGAGCTAAGCCAACAGAATCCGACCTTGAATTCCTGGCAGAGGAAACTAAGAAGGACGTAGAATTTGTTAAGAACGTTCTCGAAGAGAACGGTTTGTTATAAGCAACAGGCAGGTTGAAACACAATGAGCGCGGGAGCCTGCAACCGGATCACAGATCTGGGCAGGCCTCGTGTCGGACTTAACAACAATTTGCTTAACAAATTGGTTTAGGTCCAGAAAAGGAGAAGAAAGATGAAAAGAGCAGACGATTTTGAACAGCGCAGACAGCACATCGCTAATCTGACTGACGAAGAACTGTACAACAGATTCTGGGAACTGACAGCACAGGTTGTTGATCCGCTTCTGGAACTGGGCAGAAAGAACACAACTCCTTCAGTAGAAAGAGCCGTTCTCCTGAGAATGGGCGTTTCATCGATGGATACTCAGAAGGTAGTTGAGGGCTGCATGGACAGAGGTCTCATGGGACACGGTGCTGGCCACGTAGTTTATAAGGTAATGAAGGCACACGACCTCTCAGCAAAGGAAGCAGCAGAAAAGCTGGTTGCCGGCGAGTACTGGGATGAAGTAGTAGCAAGCTTTAAATAAGGAGGTAGTGAAATGTCAGAATTCAAATTAGATCCTAATGAAAAATTAAATGTTAGAGAAATCCTGAAGGACCTGGACAAGTACGAGCCTAGAAGAAGAGGCTGGCACTGGAGAGAGCCGGCTCCCGGCCTTAAGATGGGACCTTTCGAATATCACGATTGCTCAAAGCCGCTGAAGAACAGCATAGGACTTCCTCCGGCCAAGTACTTCGACAACATCGATCCACAGCCAATGCCGGTAATTACCACTGAAATCGCTTCCGGAAGATTCGAAGACGATATCAGAAGAATGAGAATGGGCGCATGGCACGGTGCTGACCATCTGATGGTAATCAGACACATGGGTCAGTCACACATCGACGGGCTGATGGAAGGGACTCCCCAGGGCATAGGCGGTGTTCCTATCACTCGTAAACAGGTTAGAGCACAGAGAAAAGCATGTGACATCATCGAAGATGAAGTTGGTCGTCCAATCAACTATCATTCATACGTATCAGGCGTAGCAGGTCCTGACGTAGCAGTAATGTTTGCAGAAGAAGGTGTTAACGGTGCTCATCAGGACCC
Source organism: Eubacteriales bacterium (assembly GCA_028702415.1). Lineage (GTDB taxonomy): Bacteria > Bacillota > Clostridia > Peptostreptococcales > Anaerovoracaceae > Lentihominibacter. The sequence continues at coordinate 327 of JAQVOT010000026.1, read as the reverse complement.
TCAGTACAACGTACTGTACAGAGACATCAACGCAATAAGATCATTCGTAGATGCCTGCGAATCAAAGAAGGTTATGCAGTGGGCAAACATGCTACAGATTGACGGGGCACATAATGCTAACGCAACAGCAAGAGATGCATGGAAGGTTATGCCTGAACTGATCGTACAGCACGCAATCAACTCACTGTTCTCAGAGAAGGTTGGCATCAAGGCTGAAAACATCTCACTGTCCACAGTACCGCCAACAGCAGTACCCGGCCCTCTCATGTATTACGACCTGCCATATGCAGTTGCACTTCGTGACATCTGCGGAAGATACAAGATGAG